>NZ_JBHUWC010000125.1:0-12109 GCF_042670225.1 Isoptericola sp. NPDC057191
GCTGCGTGGAGGCGGCCGTGCACGCGGCCGCGCTCGACGCGATCGCCGTCGGCGCGTGCCACCGCGAGACCTTCGGCTACTCCGACGACGACGCGTTCGCCGTCGGGCTGACCTGTGGCGGCAGCCTCGAGGTGCACGTGCAGCCGGTGCGCCCCGGCGACCCGGACGACCCGGCCGCCCTCGCGCTCGCGCAGCTGGCCGCGGACGGCGACACGCCGACCGCCCTCGTGCGCCGCCTCGACACGGCGCGCCCGAGCGCCGTCCTCCTCGACCTGTCAGCACCAGGTGCGGGTATGGCTCCACCTGGTGCTGACAACTCTGGCTCCCGAGAGCTGTCAGAGCCACGTACGGGTAGGGCCGCACCTGGTTCTGACAACTTGGAGGACGCGCTGCGAGGGCTCGTGGACGACGGCGCGCTGCCCGCGGCGTCCGCCCAGGTCGCCGCCGTCCTGCGCGCGGGCGGCGGCGCCGCCGTGCACGCCGCGCCCGGGGTGGTGGACGGCACCTGCACGGACCCCGAGGAGCCGGTCGCGCTGCTGGTCGAGACCCGGCTGGCGCCGCCGCGGTTCGTCGTCGTGGGCGCCAACGACTTCGCCGGCGCCCTCGTCCGGGCCGTGCACCTCCTCGGCTACCGCGTCACCCTCGTCGACGCTCGCGAGGTCTTCGCCGCCCCCCGGCGCTTCCCGCAGGCGGACGAGGTGGTCGTCGACTGGCCCGACCGGTACCTCGCCGCGGAAGCCGCGGCCGGCCGCCTCGACGCCCGCACCGCCGTCGCGGTCCTCACCCACGACGCGAAGTTCGACGTGCCGACGCTGCGCCTCGCGCTCGGGCTGCCGCTCGCGTACGTCGGGGCGATGGGCTCGCGCCGGTCTCACGCCCAGCGCCTGGAGGCGCTCCGGGACGAGGGCGTCCGCGCCGACGACCTCGCCCGGCTGCGGTCGCCGATCGGGCTCGACCTGGGCGCGGTGACACCCGAGGAGGTCGCCGTCTCCGTCGTCGCCGAGCTGCTCGCCGTGCGCTACGGCCGCACCTCCGCCGTCCCGCTGAGCCGCACCGGAGGACCGCTGCACGCGGCTCCCGGCCCGGAGCGGGCGGACGGCACGACCGACAGCACGACCGCCAGCACGACCTGCATCACGACCCTGAGCAAGGAGCGATCCCGGTGGACCTGAACACCGTCACCGACCTGGTCCCGACCGCCGACCCCGCCGACTGGCGCGAGGGCGACGCGTGGCTCGCCGGCGGCACCGTCCTCTTCTCGTACGGGAGCGGGTCGCTGCGCCGCCTGCTCGACGTCACGAGCGCCGGGTGGCCCGCGCTCACCGTGACCGACGCAGGCCTCGAGATCGCCGCCACCTGCACCGTCGCGCAGCTCTACGCCTTCCCGCAGGACCCCGGGTCGGCGCCGGTGCGCGACTCCTGGCGCGCCCTGGACCTCGTGCGACCGTGCTGCGACTCGTTCGTCGCGTCCTTCAAGATCTGGAACACCTCGACGGTGGGCGGCAACGTCGCGACGTCCCTCCCCGCGGGACCGATGACGTCCCTCACCGCCGCGCTGGACGGCGTGGCGGAGGTCTGGGGCCCGAGCGGCGCCCGGCGCACGCAGCCCGTCGCCGAGCTGGTCACGGGCGACATGTGCAACACCCTCGGCCCGGGCGAGCTGCTGCGCGCGATCCGGGTCCCGGCGGCGGCGCTGCGTGCCCGCACGGCGTTCCGTCGCCTCTCCCTGACGAACCTGGGCCGGTCCGGCGTCCTGCTGATCGGCCGCCGCGACGCGGACGACGACGGCGGCGAGCTCGTCCTGACCGTCACCGCGTCCACCCGGCGCCCCGTCCAGCTGCGGTTCGCGCCCGGCGCGCACCCTGACGCCGCCGCGCTGTCAGCCGCGATCGACGCCGCGATCCCCGCCGACCTGTACCACGACGACATCCACGGCCTGCCGGCGTGGCGCCGCGACATGACCTACCGGCTCGCGGAGGAGATCCGCCGCGAGCTGCTCGACCGCACCGACGGAGGCCGGCGATGACCGACGCGACCACCCGCACCCGCACCACCTCCCCGAGCGCCCCGCACCCGAGCGCCCCGCACCCGCGCACCGCGCCCGTGCTCCGTGTGGACGGGCGCGACGTCGACGCCGTGCCGCGGGCCGGCCAGTGCCTGCGCACGTTCCTGCGCGAACAGGGCTCCCTCGGCGTGAAGAAGGGCTGCGACGGCGGCGACTGCGGGGCCTGCACGGTGCACGTGGACGGGGTGCCGGTGCACAGCTGCGTGTACCCCGCGCGGCGGGCGGCCGGGCGTGACGTGACGACGGTCGCGGGCCTCGCCGCGACGGCCGCGGAGCCGACCGCCGACGGGCTGCACCCGGTGCAGCAGCGGTTCCACGACGCGCAGGGCTTCCAGTGCGGCTTCTGCACGGCAGGGATGATCATGACCGCCGCGACGTTCGACGACGAGCAGCGCGCGGACCTGCCGCGCAACCTCAAGGGGAACCTGTGCCGGTGCACCGGGTACCGGGCGGTCGAGGACGCGGTGCGCGGCACGCAGGACGCGGAGGTGCTCGGGCCCTGCGGCACCGCGCCCGGCGCCCCTCCCGGCACCGCACCCGGCACGGCGTTCGGCACGAGCGAGCCCGCCCCTGCGAGCCGTGGGGTGGTCACCGGGCAGGCGCGCTACACCCTCGACGTCGACCCGGCCGACTACCCGGGGCTGCTGCACCTGAAGCTGGCGCGCTCGCCCCACGCGCACGCGCGGGTCGTCGCGATCGACACGTCCGCGGCCCTCGCGGTGCCGGGCGTCCAGGCGGTGCTCACGCACGCCGACGCCCCCACCGCGCGGTTCAGCACCGCCCAGCACGAGCAGTGGACCGACGACCCCGACGACACGCGCGTCCTCGACGAGGTGGTGCGGTTCGTCGGGCAGCGCGTGGCCGCCGTCGTCGCCGACTCGGTGGCCGCCGCGGAAGAGGGCGTGCGCCAGCTGCGTGTCGAGTACGAGGTGCTGCCCGCCGTGATCGACCCCGAGCAGGCGATGCAGCCGAGCGCGCCGCTGGTCCACCCGGAGCTGGACGCCGTGCAGGCGCGCGTCTCGCGGCCGGGCGCCAACGTGGTCGCCGAGGTGCACAGCGAGCTCGGCGACGTCGAGGCGGGGCTCGCGGAGGCCGACGTCGTGCACGAGGCGACGTACCGCACCCAGCGCGTGCAGAACGCGGCCCTGGAGACGCACGCCGCCATCGCGTCGTTCGACGACGACGGGCGGCTCGTGGTGCGGTCCTCCACCCAGGTGCCGTTCCTCGCCCGCCGCCACCTGGCACGCGTGCTGGACCTGCCGCCGGACCGCGTGCGCGTGCTGTGCGAACGCGTGGGCGGCGGCTTCGGCGGGAAGCAGGAGGTGCTGGTCGAGGACGTCGTGGCCCTCGCGGCCCTCCGGCTGCGCCGCCCCGTGCAGCTCGAGCTCACGCGCACGGACACGTTCGTCGGCACGACGACGCGCCACCCGTTCCGCATCCGGGTGCGGGCGGGCGCGCGCCGCGACGGCACCCTGACGGCGCTGCACCTGGACGTGCTGAGCAACACCGGCGCGTACGGCAACCACGGTCCGGGCGTGATGTTCCACGGGTGCGGCGAGTCGATCGCCGTGTACACCTGCGCGAACAAGAAGGTCGACGCGCACTGCGTCTACACGCACACCCTGCCCGCGGGCGCGTTCCGGGGCTACGGGCTGAGCCAGATGATCTTCGCGGTCGAGTCCGCGATGGACGAGCTCGCCCGGCAGCTCGGTCTGGACCCCCTCGAGCTGCGACGCCGGAACGTGGTGCGCGAGGGCGACCCGATGCTGTCCCTCAACCCGGAGCCGGAGGAGGACGTGCTCTTCGGCAGCTACGGCCTCGACCAGTGCATCGAGCTGGCCGACGACGCCCTGGCCCGCGGCCGGGCACGGGACGTTGCGGAATACGGCGCCGACCCGGCCGACCCGACGCTGCCCTGGCTCGGCGAGGAGTGGGGCGTGGGCGAGGGGACGGCCGTGTCGATGATCGACACCGTGCCGCCCCGCGGGCACGTCGCGCACGCGCGCGCCCGGCTGCGCCGCGACGGGGTGGTGGAGGCGGAGGTCGGCACCGCGGAGTTCGGCAACGGCACGACGACCGTGCACGCCCAGCTCGTCGCGAGCGCTCTGGGGCAGCGGGCCGGCGACGTGGCCGTGCGACAGTCGGACACCGACCTCGTGGAGCACGACACGGGAGCCTTCGGCTCCACCGGCACGGTGGTGGCGGGGAAGGCGTCCCTCGCCGCGGCCACCGAGCTCGCCACCCAGGTCAAGGCGCTCGCGGCGACCGTCCTCGGCGTCGAGGTCGCGGAGTGCCGGCTGGTGCCCGGCGCGGTCGAGGCCGCCGGGCGCACCCTGTCCTTCGCCGACGTCGCCCGGCACGCCGAGGCCGCGGGGGTGCGGCTGGAGGCGGAGGGGCGCTGGGGCGGGACGCCGCGGTCGGTCGCGTTCAACGTGCACGGTTTCCGCGTGGCCGTGCACCGCGGCACCGGGGAGATCCGCATCCTGCAGAGCGTGCAGGCGGCCGACGCCGGAGAGGTCGTCAACCCGCGCCAGTGCCGCGGCCAGGTCGAGGGCGGCATCGCGCAGGCGCTCGGCGCCGCCCTGTTCGAGGAGGTGGTGATCGACGACGCGGGCCGCGTCACGACCGACATCTTCCGCCAGTACCACCTGCCCACGTTCGCGGACGTGCCGCGCAGCGAGGTCTACTTCGCGCGCACCACGGACACGACGGGGCCGATGGGCGCGAAGTCGATGAGCGAGAGCCCGTTCAACCCGGTCGCCCCGGCGCTGGCGAACGCGCTGCGGGCCGCCACGGGGGTGCGGTTCACCGACCTCCCGCTCGCGCGCGACAAGGTCTACCTGGGGATCAAGGCCGCGCGGGCGTGACCGGCCGTCGCACGGCGGCGCGAGAGCTCAGGCCAGCAGGTCGAGGTCGGCCGCGGTGTCGACGTCCCGCCCGTCGCCCGGGTGCACGACGACGTCGATGAGGTCGGCGTGCGCGCGCAGGTAGGCGCGCGCCCCGACGTCCCCCGCGGCGCTCGCGGCTGCGGGGGAGGCGAGGGTCGCGTCCAGCACGAGCGGGTGCGACCAGCCCGGCCGTGCCGCGTCCGGCACCGGGGCGTCCGCCCAGCGGGAGACGGTGACGCGGCCGGGCCGGTGCGCGCCCAGCAGGCGGGCGACGTCGTCGGGCGCGACGCCGGGCTGGTCGACGTGCGCGACGACGACGCGGGTGACGCGCGGGACGTCGTGGCCGTCGTTGCCGTCGTGGTCATCATGGTCGTCGAGGGCGGCGGCGACGCCGACCCGGAGGGACGAGGCCATGCCCGTGGCCCAGTGCTCGTTCACGACGACGCGCGCGCGGCCAAGGTCGGTGGTGGCCGCGACGCGGGGGGCGTCCGCGCCGAGGACGACGACCACGTCGTCGCAGCCGCCGGCGGCGAGGACGCCCGTCAGGTGCTCGACGAGCGTCCGGCCCCGGTGGGGGAGCAGCGCCTTCGGGCCGCGGCCCAGACGCGTGCCTGCGCCGGCGGCGAGCAGGACGGCGACGGCCCGCCCGGTCGCGGTGGCGCTGGGCGCGGAGGCATCGGGCGCCGTGGCGCCGGTCGAGATGGCACCGGGCGCGGGGGCGTCGGGCGTCATGAGCCGTCGCGACGGCTGTCGTAGCGCTGCTGCGCCGCGCTGACCTCGTCGACGGCGCCCTCGAGCACGTCGATGAGCCCGACCAGCCGGTCGGCCACCCTGCGGCCGAGGTCGGTGAGCGAGTACTCGACGTGCGGGGGGATGGTGGTCCGCACCTCGCGCGCGACCATGCCGTCGCGCTCGAGGGCCTGCAGGGTCTGGGCGAGCATCTTCTCGCTCACGCCGTCGATCCGGCGGCGCAGGGCGTTGAACCGGACGGCGCCGTCGCGCAGCCCCGCGACGGTCAGGACGCCCCACCGGCCCGTGACGGCCTCCAGGGCCTGCCGGGACGTGCACCCGCGCGAGAAGACGTCGGCGATCATCGCGTCGGTCGGGCCGGTCGCGACCTGGTCGAGAAGGTCGGCGGGGGAGTCGGGGGTCACCCGTCCAGGATACGGCGCTCACCGGACGACGGCACTGTGACGAAGAGCGCACCGTCTGCTGGTTGGCACTAACGAAAAGTTAGCGCATGCTGGCAGGGCGGCCACGCAGCCGTGCACCCGAGCCGTCCTCATCAAGGAGCACACCATGACCATCGCCGTCACCGGCACCAGCGGCCACCTGGGCCGCCTCGTCGTCGAGTCCCTCCTGGCCCGGGGCGCCGCGCCCGCCGACGTGGTCGCCCTCGCGCGCTCGACGGAGAAGGTCGCCGACCTCGCCGCGCGCGGCGTCGTCGTCCGCGAGGCCGACTACGACCGCCCCGAGACCCTCGCCCTCGCCCTGGACGGCGTGGACGTCCTGGTCCTCGTCTCCGGCTCCGCCGTCGGTCAGCGCGTGCGCCAGCACGGCGCCGTGATCGACGCGGCGAAGGGCGCGGGCGTCGGCCGCGTGATCTACACCAGCGCGCCGCACGCCGACACGTCCCCGCTCGTCCTCGCGCCCGAGCACAAGGCCACGGAGGAGCTGCTCGCCGCGTCGGGTCTGTCCACCACGGTGCTGCGCAACGGGTGGTACACGGAGAACTACCTCGACGACGTGCGCGGGGCAGGCGAGAGCGGCGAGATCGTCCGCTCCGTCGGCGACGGCCGCGTCGCCAGCGCCAGCCGCGCCGACTACGCGGAGGCGGCCGCCGTCGTCGCGCTCGACGCGCGCCTCGGTGGGAGCCCTGCCGGGAGCCACGACGGCGCCGTGTACGAGCTGTCCGGCGACGTGGCCTGGGACTTCGACGAACTCGCGGCCGCCGCCGCCGAGATCCTCGGCCGCCCGGTGACCTACCGGCGGCTCACGGCCGACGAGCACCGCGCGGCCCTGCTGGCCGCGGGCCTGGACGAGGGCACGGCCGGCTTCGTCGTCGCGCTGGACGGCGACACCCGGGACGGCCTGCTCGCCGAGACCTCGGGCGACCTCGCTCGCCTGATCGGCCGTCCCACCACGCCGCTGGCCGAGGGCCTGCGTCGCGCCCTGGACGCGTGATGCCCGCCCTCCCCGGCGACCGTCTCGCCGACGACACGCGGATGGACGCGGTCACGCTGCACGTGCGCGACCTCGACCTCATGACGCGCTACTACCGCGACGCCCTCACGCTCACGGAGCTCGCCGTGCCCGACGGCCTCGAGCTCCCGGCCGGCGTCCGGGCCGAGGAGACGACGGTGCTGGGCCGCGGCGCGACGCCGCTGGTCGTGCTGCACCGCACGCGCGACCTGCCCGCCCCTGGTCGCGGGGAGGCCGGCCTGTTCCACACGGCCGTGCTGTTCGACGACGAGCCCGGGCTCGCGCACGCGCTCGCGTCCGTCGCGACGACGGCGCCGAGCACGTTCGTCGGCAGCGCGGACCACCTGGTGTCCCAGGCGTTCTACTTCGCGGACCCGGAGGGCAACGGGGTCGAGCTGTACGCCGACCGCCCGCGCGACCAGTGGGCGTGGGACGGCACGCACGTGCGCATGGCCACACTCTTCCTCGACCCGAACGCCTTCCTCGGCGACCACCTCACCGACGCCGCGCGCGACGCCCTGGCCACGACCGACCCGGAGGCCCGTGCCGCCGCGACGCGGGCCGCCGGGGCGGGCGCCGTCGTCGGGCACGTGCACCTGCAGGTGGGCGACGTGCCGGCCGCCCGTGCCTTCTACGTCGACACCCTCGGCTTCGCGGAGACGGCGAGCGTGCCCGGCGCGCTGTTCGTCTCCGCCGGCGGGTACCACCACCACATGGCGATGAACACGTGGCACAGCCGGGGCGCCGGGCCGCGCGCGTCGACCCTCGGCCTGGGCACGGTGGCCCTCACCGTGCCGGGGACCGACGACGTCGGCGCGCTGCGCGAGCGGCTGGACCGGGCGGGCGTCGCCGTGCAGCACGACGGCGCCGTCCTGCGCTTCGACGACCCGTGGCGCAACGCGGTGGAGGTCCGCGCCGCCCCGCCTGCCTAGACTCGCGCGGTGCGTCGTGTGCTGAACCGCTGGGTGGACCCGTTCGTCGTCACCCTCCTCCTCGTCCTCGTCCTCGGCCTCGTGGTCCCCGTCCCGGCGGGGGCCCAGCACGTGCTGGACACCGCGGCGGACGTCGCGGTGACGGCTCTCTTCCTCGTCTACGGCATGCGGTTGTCCACCCGTGAGGTGTGGGCGGGCCTGCGCAGCTGGCGCCTGCAGGGCGGCATCCTCGCGGCCACGTACGTCGTCTTCCCCCTGCTCGGGCTCGTGGTCGCCTGGGCGGTGACGCCGCTGGTCGGCGCACCGCTCGCCGCCGGGATGCTCTACCTGTCGCTGCTGCCGTCGACCGTGCAGTCGTCGGTGGCGTTCACCTCCGTGGCGCGCGGCAACGTCGCCGGCGCGATCTGCGGCGCCACCGTGTCCAACGTGCTGGGCATGGTGCTCACGCCGCTGCTCGTGCTCGGGCTCATGAGCGACGCCGACGGGAGCGGGGGTGCCGCCGCCGGGCACGGGCTGGACGGCCTCCAGACGGTGCTGCTGCAGCTGCTGCTCCCGTTCGTCGTCGGCCAGCTGCTGCAGCCGTGGGCAGGCGACCGGGTCCGCGCCCGCCGATGGCTCACCCTCGGCGTCGACCGCGGCACGATCCTGGTCGTCGTCCTGTCCGCCGTCGCCGGTGCGAGCTCGGCGGGCGTCTGGGCCGGGATCTCGGGCTGGGCGATCGTGGCCCTGGTCGTCGTCAGCGGGGTGCTGCTCGCCGTCATGCTCGGCCTCACGTGGTGGGGCGGCGCGTTGCTGAGGCTGCCGGTCGAGGACCGGATCGCCCTGCTCATGTGCGGGTCCAAGAAGTCGCTCGCGACCGGCCTGCCCATGGCCAGCGTGCTCTTCCCCGTCGCGGCGGCCGGTGTCGTCGCCGTGCCCGTGATCATCTTCCACCAGCTCCAGCTGGTGGTCTGCGCCGTCCTCGCGCGCCGCCTCGCGCTGCGGGACTGACCCCGCCGTCGGCAGAGGAGCCCCCTAGACTGGCCGCGCCCGGACGACGACGTCGGGAGGTCGCGATGCCAGGGAACCGTGTCCCCGCCGGACACGCCGCCGGCGTGCGTCGTGACCCGCGCACCGTCCGCGCGGCGTACGAGCGCTTCCTCGACACCGGCGAGCTGCCCGGCGGCATCGACCCGGTCGTCGCCGACTCGTGGCGCCGGTCCGTGCGCAGCGGCGTCGACCCGGACACCCCGCACCCCCCGGACCCGTTGGGGGACGCCGACCTCGCCGCCTACCGCACCACCCATCCCCTCGCCTCCGTGATGCCCGTGGTGCGCGAGCTCGTGGTCGACGGCGCGGCCGACGACGGGCTCGTGGTCGCCGTCTCGGACGAGGTCGGCCGCCTGCTGTGGGTCGAGGGCGACCACCGCCTGCGCAGGACGGTCGACCGCGTCGGGTTCGTCGAGGGCGCCGTCTGGCGCGAGGAGAGCGTCGGCACTAACGCGCCCGGCACGGCCCTCGCGACCCGGCGCGCGGTCCAGGTGATCGGCGCCGAGCACTTCTCCCGCCCGGTGCAGGGGCTCAGCTGTGCCGCCGCGCCCGTCCGCGACCCCGCCACCGGACGCGTGCTCGGCGTGCTCGACATCACCGGCCGGCGGGCCGCGGCGACGCACGTCGTGCTGTCGCTGGTGCGCGCCACCGTCGCCACCGTCGAGCGGGAGCTCGCCACGAGGGCCGCCGGCCTGCCGCGCCCCGGCACCGGACCGCCCGCCGGCCTGCGGGTGCTGGGCCGGCCCGCGCTGCGAGGGCCGGACGGCGACCGACCGCTCTCGCTGCGGCACGCGGAGATCCTGCTGCTCCTCGCCGAGCACCCGCGCGGCCTGGGCGCGGACGAGCTCGCCGTGCTGCTGCACCCCGGCGCGCTGTCCGACGTCACCGTCCGTGCGGAGGTCTCCCGGCTGCGGCACGTCGTCGGGCCGCTGCTCGCCGGGTCGCGGCCGTACCGGCTCGCCCGCCCCCTGCGCAGCGACGCCGACGAGGTCCGCGCGGCGCTCGCGCTCGGCGACGTGCGGGGCGCCGTCACCGCCTACGCGCCGCTGCTGCCGCGGTCGGTCGCGCCGGGGGTCGAGCGGCTGCGGGCCGAGCTGTCCGCCGAGGTGCGCGCCGCCGTCCTCGCCTCCGGGGACCCGGACGTGCTGGACGCCTGGGTGTGCGGCACCGACGGCGCGGACGACCACGCCGCGTGGTCCCGGCTCCTCGCCGTCACGCCCGCCGGCAGCCCCCGGGCCGTGCGGGCACAGGCGCGCCTCACGCTGCTCGACGCCGAGCTCGGCTAGCGCCACCGGCCTCGAGGTGCAACGGGACTGCAACCCTCGGCGTCCTACCGTCGGCGCAACGCGGCGCGACGAGGCGCCGCCACGCGAGGAGGCAGCATGACCGTCTACGCAGCCCCCGGCCAGCCCGGGGCGATCGCCGAGTACCGCGCGCGGTACGACCACTGGATCGGCGGGGAGTACGTGCCGCCGTCGAGCGGCCAGTACTTCGAGAACCCCAGCCCGGTCACCGGGCAGACGTTCACGGAGGTGGCGCGCGGCAACGCCGACGACATCGAGCGCGCGCTCGACGCCGCCCACGGCGCGGCGGCCGCCTGGGGTCGCACCTCCGTCACCGACCGGGCGAACGTCCTCAACAAGATCGCCGACCGCATGGAGGCGAACCTCGAGAAGATCGCGGTGGCCGAGACCTGGGAGAACGGCAAGCCCGTGCGCGAGACGCTCGCCGCCGACATCCCGCTCGCCATCGACCACTTCCGCTACTTCGCCGGCGCGATCCGCGCCCAGGAGGGGTCGATCTCGGAGATCGACGAGGACACGATCGCCTACCACTTCCACGAGCCGCTCGGCGTGGTCGGGCAGATCATCCCCTGGAACTTCCCGATCCTCATGGCGACCTGGAAGCTCGCCCCGGCGCTCGCGGCGGGCAACGCCGTCGTCCTCAAGCCGGCCGAGCAGACGCCGGCGTCGATCCTGTTCCTCATGGACCTCATCGGCGACCTGCTGCCCGCGGGCGTCGTCAACGTCGTCAACGGGTTCGGCGTCGAGGCGGGCAAGCCGCTCGCGTCGTCGTCGCGCATCCGCAAGATCGCCTTCACCGGCGAGACGACGACGGGCCGCCTGATCATGCAGTACGCGTCGCAGAACATCATCCCCGTGACGCTGGAGCTGGGTGGCAAGAGCCCGAACATCTTCTTCTCCGACGTCGCCGCGGCCAAGGACGACTACTACGACAAGGCGCTCGAGGGGTTCACCATGTTCGCCCTCAACCAGGGCGAGGTGTGCACCTGCCCGTCGCGGGCCCTCATCCAGTCCGACATCTACGACCAGTTCCTGGGCGACGCCCTCGAGCGCACCAAGGCGGTGAAGCAGGGCAACCCGCTGGACACGGACACGATGATCGGCGCGCAGGCGAGCAACGACCAGCTCGAGAAGATCCTGTCCTACATCGACATCGGCAAGGCCGAGGGCGCGAAGGTCCTCACGGGCGGGCACCGGGCCGAGCTGGACGGCGACCTGGCGGGCGGCTACTACGTCACGCCGACCGTCTTCGAGGGCAAGAACACCATGCGCATCTTCCAGGAGGAGATCTTCGGGCCGGTGGTGTCGGTGACCGACTTCGCGGACTTCGACGACGCGATGAAGATCGCCAACGACACCCTCTACGGCCTGGGGGCCGGGGTCTGGTCCCGCCAGGGCGAGACGGCGTACCGGGCCGGGCGCACCATCGAGGCCGGACGGGTCTGGACGAACTGCTACCACGCCTACCCGGCGGCCGCGGCCTTCGGCGGGTACAAGGGCTCCGGCGTCGGGCGCGAGAACCACAAGATGATGCTCGACCACTACCAGCAGACCAAGAACCTGCTGGTCAGCTACTCGGGCCAGAAGCTCGGGTTCTTCTAGGAGGCCGGACCACACCATGAGCGACGACGACGGGGCACGCCCCGCCCGGGTCGCCGTGACCGACGCCGCGGCCGGGCTCCTCGCCCG
>NZ_JBHUWC010000126.1:0-11885 GCF_042670225.1 Isoptericola sp. NPDC057191
AGCGCGTCGAGGGCCGCGCCGAGCAGCGCGGCCCTGTTGTACGACACGACGACCGCGACGACGGAGGGGGTGGACATCCCGCCCATCCTAGTGGGGCCCCCGGGGTGCGAAGGTCGCCCGCCAGGTCTCGGGGGCGACCAGCGCGGGCGCGGCGGCGCGCCACCGCGCGGACACCGCGCCCCACCGCAGGCCGAGGCGCGCGTGCGTCACGAGGGTCGCGCCGAGCAGCCGCCAGAACCGGCGCGGGTCGCGCCGCAGCCAGACGCCCGAGGCGCCGTCGCCGGCCAGCACCAGCACCGAGTCGTGGCGCGGCGTCTCCCACCAGGTCGCCTGCTCGCGGGTGAGGGTCGACCCCGGGCTCGCGGCCGGGCGTGCCGGCCGGAGCTGCCGCAGCAGCCCGCCGAGCGCGACGCGCGCCAGCGCGGCGGCGGACGCCGGCCGCTCCCCCGGCCCGCCCGGGCGGGCGCGCACGGCGGCGACGTCGTAGGCCGGGTCGCCCGCGCGGTGCACGACCGTCTCCGGGTAGGCGGTCCCTACGGCGCGAGCGGCGGGGACCACGCGCTCGAGGTCGGCGTGCAGGTCGCCCGGGCCGGCGAGCACGTCGCGCAGCGCGCGCACGTGCAGGTCGACGGCGTAGTAGCGCATGCCGAGCAGCAGCTTGAGGTCGGTGGCCAGCAGCCCGGCCAGGAGCAGGCCGGCCCGCGGACGGCGGGCGTGCAGCAGCGCGGCGGCGACGCGGTTGCGCACGTGCAGGTACGCCTGCCACTCGACCGTGTCGTCCTTCTCGGTCCACGCCACGTGCCACAGCGCGGCGCCCGGCAACGCGACGGTGGCGTGGCCGGCGTCCCGGGCCCGCAACCCGAACTCGGCGTCGTCCCACTTGAGGAACAGCGGCAGCGACAGCCCGACGGACCGCAGCACGTCGGTCGGCATGAGGCACATCCACCAGCCGTTGAAGTCGCTGCGGCCCCGGGCGTGCAGCCACGGGGTGTCCCGCAGCGGCCCGGCGGCGAGGTCGTGCCACTGCTGGTCGGCGCGGGGCGGCCCCCAGTTGAACGAGCGTTCATGCACCACCTCGCTGAACGAGTTGAGCACCGTGGGTCGGTTCAGGTCGAGCATGTGCCCGCCCACGACGACGGGCGTGCGCGCCGCCCGGTGGAACCGGATCGCGCGCAGCAGCGCCTCCGGCTCCACCTCGACGTCGTCGTCGAGGATCAGCACGGCGTCGGCGTCCGGACGGTCGAGCGCCTCGAGCATGCCGCGCGAGAAGCCGCCCGAGCCGCCCAGGTTGCGCTGCTCGATGATGGTCAGCCGGTCGCCGAGCGCGGCCGCGACCTGGGGGTACGCGGGGTGGTCGACGACGCGGCGCGAGCCCTGGTCGACGACCAGCACGGTGCCCACGGCCTCGGCCAGTGCCGCGGACCCGGCGATCCGCTCCAACGTCGCCACGCAGAACTCGGGCTTGTCCATGGTCGTGATCGACAGGCAGACGTCACCGGACCGGCGGGGCGCCACGTCCACGAGCCAGCGTCCGCCGGACACCACGACGTCGCCCTGCCTGGCGTCTACCTCGAACCACAGCCAGCCGCCGTCGGCAGCGCCGGCGACGTCGGCGTCGATCGTCACGGTGCCCCCGTCGGGCGCGACGTGCGCGGTCGCGACGACGGTCCGCGCGCCCGCGGCGTCCGACCGGACCAGGGACACGACACCCTCACCGGCGGCGTCGACCTCCAGCCGGACGGCCGCGACGCCGGCCCAGCGCACCCAGTACGACGCCGGGAAGGCGGAGAAGTAGGCGGCGAGCCCCTGGGCGGAGCCGGCGGGCACGCGGAGCGTCCCGCCGTCGAGGACGGCCGGACCGTCCTCGACCACCAGGGCGCGACGGTCGGCCGGGACGGACAGGATCAGCTGTTGCGCGAGGTGCACCCGGGTGAGCCTAGCCGCGCCGCACGCGCCGCTTGACGCGCGAGCCGAGGGCACGGACGAGCTCCCGGCCGCTCGCGTCGGCGACGGTCGTGCCGGACTGCCCGGACTTCCCGGGCTTCGCCACCTTGGCGGCCTTGGCGTCCGCCTTGCGACGCGCGGCGGCCTCCTCCTCGAGCCGGGAGACCTCCTCCCGGGCCTTGGCCAGCCGCTCCTCGTCGCGACGGCCCTGCCGGACCACCCCGAGGATCGCCTCGACGGCGGCGTCGATCGGCACGACGGCGCTGCTGAGCCTGGCCTCGTCGCTCGACGGCACCTCGGCGCCCAGGAGCGCGAGGTCCCCGACGACGCGCACGCCGGACTCCCGGACCTGCTCGACGTACCGCTCGGCCCGCGTGTGCGCGACCTCGGCGGCCCACGGGGGCAGGACGAGCTTGGTGTCGTGCTTGCCGGGCTTGCGGCGGTTGAGCACCGAGACCGACTCGGTGTCGCGCAGCCACTTGCAGTACTCGAGCCAGGTGAGCTGCGGCCGCATGCGCTTGTTGAGCGCCCGGAACAGCTCCGCCTCCTCGAGGGACATGCCCCGGTTGCTGGACCTGCCGTTCAGCTTCGCCGTGCTCAGCAGGCCCGGCTCGAGGCCGAGCATCGACTCGAACGCGTCGAAGAGGAGCGCGGGCGTCGACTTGTCCACGACGACGACGGTGACGTTCTGGGCGCCGAAGGCCTCCGCCCAGCGCGACACCACCCGCCCCTGGTCGATCCGGTCGCGGAACGAGCTCAGCTCGGACTCCGGCTCGTCCGACAGCACGCCGCGGAGCCACGGCTCGAAGCCGGCCGTCTCGCCCTCCTTGGTCATCTGCTGCCACAGCGACGGCAGGAGCGCGCCGTAGCTGCGCAGCGTGACGACCACGTGGGCACGCTCGCCCAGCTCCTCGCGCCAGCGCGCGGCCGTGGCGTCGTCGGCGTTCGCGCCGAACTCGTGCCCGATCCAGATCCGGTTCTCCGTGTCCCGGTCGATCTCGGCGCGCAGCTTGCGCCACGCCCCGTGCACGGGGGTGGTCCCCCAGCCCCAGGAGTGCCCCATGAAGTCGTTCACGGCGCTGCGGTGGTTGAAGGTCTTGCCGGGGTACCGGACGCCGTTCGCCAGGAGCTCCGGCCGGAGCGCCGCGGCGGCGTTCTGCAGGCTCGTCGTCCCGGTCTTCATCAGTCCGATGTGCAGCAGGAGCGCCCGCTCGGGCAGCTCCAGCGACTCGGCCTGCGAATCGGCCTGGCCCGCGCTGGTCGACATGCCATCTCCTCCGGGACCGCTGGTCCCCCTCGACGCCGGGTTCGTCCCGCCGACGGTAGCCCGCCTCCCTGCGCGCGGGCTGAGGGCTCCGGCGCGCCGCCCGGCCGGTCCGACAGCGACGCCGCGAGGTTACCAGCGCGCCAGCGCGACGTGGCTGACCCGCACCTTCTTCCCGTCGTCCACCTTGCGGAGGGTGACCGTCCCGTCGACGTGGCCGGAGAGGGTCAGGGAGAAGATCCGGTCGCCGTCCGACGGCTTGTTGAAGTCGAACGTGCCACGCACCTTGCCGCCCACGAGCACCTGGAGCTTGCCGTCGCCGGGCGCCGTGGCCCCCCGCACGACCACCCGGTGCACCTGGTTGGCGCTCTTGAGGCTGATCGTGGCCCCGCCCTTCGCGGTCTGGTACGCGTAGTCGCCGTAGTAGGCCGTGTGGTGCACCTTGGACCACGCGCTGGAGATCGACCACGACTTCGGCATGATCGTCGTGCTCGTCCAGACCAGGGTGGTCATGGGCCCCCGGTGGTAGTTCTTGCTGACGGCCCGGACCGCGATCTGCATCGCCTGACCCCGGTCGAGGTCGACGGTGACCGACCGGGCCGTCGTGGCCGACTTGAGCACGCGCCAGTAGTTGGTGCTCGGCAGGTCGGAGCTCCAGTGCGCCCGGCGGTAGAGCACCTGGTAGTAGCGGGCCCCGGACACCGGCTTCCACCGGTACGTGGCCCGCGTGGACCACTGCACCGGCGACTGCGCCGTCGTGGGGGCGTACCGCGCCGGGGCGCCGACCGCCCACCGGATCGGGCCGTACTTCTTGATCGCCGCCTGCCTGCGGGACTCCGCCGCGCTGCGCAGGGACGACATCTTCGCGGCCAGGTAGCGCCCGGGACAGGCCGTCTCGTTGGTGGTGCGGTGCATGAGCACGGTCGGTACCCGCACCCACGTGCCGGGTCTCGCCCGGGTCCCCGTACCGGTGCTGCCGCCGGTCAGGAGGGTCGTGGTGCCCTTGGCGTTGATCTTGTACTGGTACGCCTTCCAGGCGATCACCTTGGTGATCCCGGAGAGCAGGGCGCTGGTGGGCTGGGCGGTGTCGAAGTTGCCCATCGCGGACACGCCGATCGTGCCCGTGTTGTACCCGCCGGCCTGCGCGCCGATGGGGTTGTCCACGCGCGCGTCCTTGCGGCCCTGGAAGATGTTGCCGAACTTGTCCACGAGGAACTGGTAGCCGATGTCCGGCCAGCCGCGGGACTTCGTGTGGTACGCGTAGATGCCGCGGACCAGCGCCGCGGACTGGCTCTCCTTGTAGCTGTTCGTCCCGGCCGTGTGGTGCACGTAGATCGCCTTGAGGGTCTTCGACGTCTCGGGCCAGCGGCCGGCGAGCGACTCGTCGGCGCCCCACGCGGACCGCGTGACGACCGAGGGGCGGATCTCGAAGCCGGTCCCCGCGTCGGCGGAGGACGCCGGGGCGGAGCCGCCGACGTAGGCGTCGGCGCGGGACGTGCCCGGGTCGACGACGTCCACCTGGAGGCCGCGCGGCGAGGACCCGTCCGCGGTGCGCACGCGGGCCTGGACGCCGTCGGCGCCCGTCGACACGATCGGCTCGGTGCCGGCGCGGCCCCCGTCGACGGTCACCCCGTCCAGCCCGAGGGACTGCCACGCGGTCCAGCGGCCGTCCTCGCGCACCCGCACCGCCACCTCGGTGACCTCGGCGGGCGTCGACTCGTCCCAGGTCACCCCGGCGACCAAGAAGTCCTGCGTGCTCGTGCGCTCGCTGAGCGCCGCCAGCTCGCCCTCGTCCGGCTCGGTGGCCGGGAGCGCCGTCGTGTCGCCGTCGGGGGCGACCTTCTTCGCGATCTCGGACCTCGGGGGGTCCTCGTGGTCGTGCCCGACGACGTCGTCGAGCGCGCCCTTCTGGTGCCGGGCGTCGCGGTCGATGCCGCGCACGGGCACGTGCTCCACGTCCGGGGCCACGGCGTGCGCCTCCGGGACCGGCAGGGACACGGTCGGCAGGAGGACTCCTGCGAGGGCCAGGGCCACGACGGTCGTCGTCGTGGCGACGGTCCGGACCGTCCTTCGGGCCATGCTCGTCGCCGTCATGCTCGTCTCCGCTCGTCCACCATGGTCGCGCCGGGCACCTGACCCGCTCGACGGTAAGGGGTGTCTCGCCCACCGGCACCCTGAGCGGGCGAGCGTTCCGGATGCTGGGCGCTCACCCCTGGGGCACAGTGATCGGAGGGGGTGTTCACGATGATCGACGACGATCGCACGGACGCGCGCGCCGGCTGGGGGGCCGCGCGCCGTCGACCACGGACAGCACGCCGCGTGCTCGCCGCGGCGGTGGCGGCGCTGGTGGCGCTCGGTGGCGGCACGGTGGCCGCGACGTCGGCCCAGGCCGCGGTGCCGAGCTCGTTCACGCTGACCGGCTCGGGATTCGGCCACGGGGTCGGGATGCCGCAGTACGGCGCGTACCAGATGGCGCGCCAGGGCACGACGGCGGGGCGCGACATCCTCGCCTACTACTACCGGAACGCCGCGGTGGCGTGGCGCACGACGCCGTACAGCACCCTCGTGCAGGTCTTCGGCCCGGACCCGGGCGGCTCGACCGCGTACGGCGACCGCAAGGCGTCGACGACGGTGACCGTCACGGGCGGGAACTGGCGCCTGCGCAGCCCGGAGGGGACCACGCTGGCGCACGGGTCGGGCACGGAGACGTTCACCGTGGCCACCACGGCGGGCGGACGTTCGCGCATCACCGTCAACGGCACCCGGTACTACGGCAGCCTGCTGCGCATCCACTGGTCCGGCACGCGGTACTACCAGCCGTCGGGCCCGAAGGCGGTGGCGACGGTCGCGGGGGCGCACGGGTCGTACCGTCACGGCCGGCTGACCGCGACCGCACGCCAGGGGTTCCCCAACATCACCAACGACGTGCTGCTCAACACCGAGTACCTGTACGGGATCGCGGAGATGCCGTCGTCGTGGGGGCTCAACGGGGGCAAGGCCGCGCTGTCGGCGCAGGCCATCACCGCCCGCTCGTACGCGATGTCGAGGTCGACGGTCCGGGACGCCTGCCGCTGCAACGTCGTCGACGACGTGCGCGACCAGTACTACTCGGGCTGGAAGAAGGAGAACGAGGGCACGGACGGCCGGTACGGCAAGGTCTGGGTGTCGGCGGTCCGCGCCACGCTGCGCAGCAGCACCGAGGCGCGGGTGCTCACGTACGGCGGGGTCCCGGTCGCGGCCCACTACTACTCCTCGAGCGGGGGGCGGACGGCGAACTCGGAGGACGTGTGGTCCGCGACGATCCCCTACGAGCGGTCGGTCGCGGACCCGTACAGCAAGGCCGCGCCCGGGAACTCGTACGCGTCGTGGACCCGCAGGCTCACACAGGCGCAGGCCCGCACCCTGTTCGGGCTCCCGGACGTGAAGTCGATCAAGGTCACCGCGACCTGGTCGAGCGGGCAGGTACGGACGCTCACCGCGACGTCGTCGGGGGGCAAGATCGCCAAGGTCACGGGCAAGGCCGACGCGATGCGGTCGAGGATCGGCGCCCGCACGACGGCGGGGTCCATGCCCGCGGCCTGGATCACCAAGGTCACGGCGGTGTCCTGACCGCGGCGCCGCCTCAGCCGTCGACGGTGAACGCGTCGAGGTCGATCCCGTGCCCGGCGAGGACGCGGCGCGCCCGCTCGACGTCGGCGTCGTCGAAGAACTGCTTCCACTGCCCGATCGAGCCGTCCCGGGTGAAGTAGCCGTCCAGCTTCACGACCATCGACCGGCCGGTCTGCTCCTCCATGGCGCGCACGACCGAGATGTCCGACAGCGCGAGGGCGCGGTCGACGGCGTCGTCCACCAGGGGCAGGCCGAGGAACCGCACGACCTCCCGGAACCGGAGCCCCGGGTCCTCCTTGAGCGACTCGTAGGAGGCGACGTGCACGTCCGGGTCGTCGCGGTAGCTGTCCAGGGTGAGGTAGTGCAGCGCGTACACGTCGAGCATGCGCTCGATGACGTCGCGCGGGTGCGCCGCGTCGTCGCGGTGCTGGGGCCGCTGCTTGATCGTGTAGTGGTACAGCGACACGACGTAGTCGAGCGGGTTGCGGTACAGCATGATCTTGCGGCCCGGCGAGAAGACGAACGGGTCGAGGTCGTGCCGGAAGTGCTGCATCGTCACGTCGGAGACGCCGTGCGCCGCGAGCAGGGTGGTCGGCGTGCGGTACGGCTCCGCCTCGCGGAACACCTGCCACCGGTTGTTGCCGTAGAAGTCCTGCAACAGCTGCGGGTAGGAGATCGGGCGGCTCACGTCCGGGTCGGCGAGGGCGCGCGCGTAGTTCGTGAGGAAGAACCGCATCCAGTGGGTGCCCGACTTCTGGATCGTCGCGACCGTCACCACGTCGGCACGGTGCAGCCGGCCGAAGGCGTCCGCGAACTCGGCCCCCCGGGCCGCGGCGAGCGTCCCCAGGCGCCACCGGGCGACGTCGCCCAGGTAGCGCAGCGCCTCCCCCGGCTCCTCGGGCTGCGCGGCGAGGACCTCGGCGTCCGCCCCGGCCCGCAGGCCGGTGAGCGCGGCGGCGAGGCGCGCGTCCTTCGACGTCGTGCCCGCGTGCGCGGCGAGCGTGTCCCAGTCCCGGGTCAGCAGGGCGGGGCCGAGGTGCGGGGGCAGGTGCTCCTCCGCCACGCTGCGGACCTTGCGTGCTGCCCTCGACGCCGCTCTCGGTGCCGCCTTCGATGCCATGAGCCAGCGAGCCATCGTCACTTCCTCCGGTTGCGGTAGTACTGCGCGAGGATGCCGCTGCCGACCGCGACCGTCGCGACCGGGCCCTTGGCCCGCTCGAGCGTGCGCAGCGCGTCGCGGCGCCGGCCGAGCCGCATGCTCGCGACGGCGAGCTGGCGCTGCTCGGTGGTGGTGAGGCGGCGCTTGCGCGCCGTCTCGCCGAGCAGCCGTGCGGCGGGCTCGGCCCGGCCGGCCGCGAGGTGCGCCTTCACCGTCCGCAGCACCTCGGCCGGCGGTGCGGCGACCGTCGTGGACAGGTCGGTCTGGCGGCGCAGGTCCCGGATCAGCTCGTTCTTCTCGGTGTCGCCCAGGTAGTCGAGCCACTCCAGGTCGAGGGTGTCGTAGCGGTCGTCCCCGCCCGCCGGCTCCCACGGCTTCTTGCCGACGTAGTGCAGCACCCGCACGTCCTCGTCGTGGAAGAGGGCCGGGTGGTGCGAGAAGATCCGCTTGGTGGTGTTGTTCTCCGGCGGCAGCGCGCGCCACGAGTCGAAGAAGACGTTGAGGAAGCCCTGGTCCCCGCCGTCGTACGACGGCGTGTGCGCCAGGCGGGCCATCATCGCCTCGAACATCGCGTACGACGGCGTGAACGCGAACACCCCGGAGTTGAAGACGTCCGGGTTCGGCGCGTCGAGGCCGGCGTCCGGGACGGCGGCGAAGTCGTCCCCCGCGAACAGGTCGTCGATGCTCCGCCTGACCACGGCGTCGCTGTCGACGTAGACGGCACGGTCGAGGAAGTCGAGCCGGAAGACGTGCAGCTTGGTGTACGTCGCCGCGAACCGCTCCTGCACCTTCTGGCGGCGACCGCCCCGGGCGCCGCCCCGCAGGATCGGGTTCGCGATCGGCGGGACGTCGAGGGTGAGGATGCCGCTCGCCGCGAGCGCCGCCTTGTCCGCGTCGGGGGTGCACAGCGCGACGAGCGGCACGTCGGTGACCCGGCGGAGCGAGTTCGCGAGCGCCCGCGCGCCGTGGTGGTAGGAGCCGGAGACGACGGTCACGTACGCGCACCGGCGGCCGTCGACCTCCTTCCACAGCGGGCCGTCCACCTTCGGCACGGTGAGCGCCTGGACCCCCTCGGTGGCGGGCAGCTCGATCTCGACCGTGTCCTTCGTGGCGCCGACGGTCTCCCCCGGCGTGAGGGCCGGGCGGTCCGCCGGCAGGTCCTCGGCGGGCGGCACGTACAGGTGCAGCATCTCGGACTGGCTCACCGAGCGGACGGTGGCGTCGGGGTAGGCGGCGAGGCACGAGCGCAGGAACGCGATGTCGGTGTCGAGCCCGTGCGCCGCCTCGTAGCCGGGGGCGGCGTCCTTGGCCTGGAGCCCGAGGTCGGCCACCTGCGGCATCGTGTACCCGTAGCGGACGTCCTTGGACTCGTACAGGTCGATGCCGGCCAGGTAGACCTCGCGGAAGCCCACGCCGAGGCCGAACGCCAGGGCCTGCATCCCGGTCGTGGGCAGGCCGGGGCGGCTCATGAAGTGCCGTGCGAGCCGCGGGTTGCGGGCGGGCACGGCCCACGAGTCCAGCTCGACGACGTCGGTGAGCGGCTCGAGCCCGTACTTGTCGCCGTCGCGGTGCGCGGCGTGGCGCATGGGCGAGGCGATGCGCTGCACGTCGTAGCGGCCGGAGCGGATCTCGTCCTGCAGCAGCTTCTCGAGGCGCTCGTGCGGGACGGCGCTGAACCACGCGTCGACCCGGTCGCCGAAGTGGTAGTTGCTCTCCAGGAAGAACCAGTTCATCCGGAAGACCACCACGTCGGCCGGGATCCGGCGGTAGGGCGGCATGGCGGACGACGGGCCGTTGCCGACGATCAGCAGCGGCCGGTCGACGAGGTCGGCGAAGGATGCGATCTCCGGGTCGCCCGGCTCTCGGCCGAGCGGGACGCTCCGCATGGTGGGCATCGAGGGCTCCTGTCTGGTCGGTGCTGCTGGTCGGTGCTGTCAGTGCCGGTGGGGCACGGTGATGGTGGGCGCCGAGGTGGGCGCCGGCGTCGTCGTCCGGGCGGGGGCGCCGAGGGCGGCGGCCACGCGTCCGGCGGCGTCCTGGACGTGCGGGAGCAGGTCGAGCTGCAGGGCGCGCACGTCGTCGCGGTACTCCTGCTCGCGGGCGAGGACGTCGAGCGCCCGTTCGGCGAGCCGGGGGCCGAGCCGCGGGTCCCGGGCGTCGAACCCCCACCCGGGCCGGCCGACGTCGTCGAGGAAGTAGCGCATCTTCGGGTGGGAGACGAGGCTCAGCACGGGGGTGCCCAGGCCGAACGGGATCATCGTGGCGTGCCCGCGCATGCCGACGACGAGCGACGCCCGCCGGTAGACGCCGAACGCCTCGCCGGGGTCCATGAGGTGCAGCTCGTCGACGGGCAGGTCGAGCCCGTGCGCGTCGCGCAGGTCGTGCGCGAGCCGGGTGTCGCCGCGGGTGTGGGCGACGACCCGGACCTCGGCGCCCGCCCTGCTCGCCCGGGCGACGACGTCACGCACCTGGGCGAGGAAGGTCCGGTAGCCGCCCTGGAACCGGCGGGCGGACCGGTCGAACGCGGCGTTGAGGAGGACCCGGCCGGTGCCGGTCTCGGCGGCGGGCAGGTCGGGGTGCAGCCGCTCGTACACGGTCGTGGGGCAGGGCACGAACCGCACGCGGCCGGCCAGGTCGTCGGGCAGCAGCGCGCGCACGCGCTCCATCGAGCCGTGGTTACGCAGCCCCACGAGCTCCGCGCGCCGGGCCAGCGCCACCAGCCCGTCGCGGAACCGGGCGCCGTGGAACTCCTGCCCGTCGAAGAGGTTGTAGCCCACGGCGAAGACGAACAGGGGGACGTCGAGCGCCGCCAGGGACGCCGCCGGCACGTTCCACTGCCAGCCGCTGTGCCCGTTCGGCGCGGTGTCCGGCAGGAAGAGGCCGCCGCCCCCGACGACGAGGGCGCGCTGGGCGTTCGCGACGCGGACCCGGTCGGCGTCGAAGAGCTGGTGCGCGTGGAAGGGCACCCAGGTGCGCGGTCCGGCGGCGTCCTCGACCGCCTCGCGCACGGCGAGCGGGAGGGCCACGTCACCGAAGTTGCCGCCGGGGTCGACGTAGAACGCCACGTGGCCGACGCCGTCCGTGGGGGCGTCGTCGGGGGCGGGGGTGCGCGGGTGGAGGGCGTCGCGCCGCAGCCCCCGCACCGCCCGGGCGGGCGCCCCGGCGGCGAGCGCGAGGTCCGTCTCGGCGCGGACGCCGTCGTGGTCGTGCCTCACCCAGGCCACGCGCGCGGCCTGCAGGTGCGCGGCCGCGGCGGTCGCCGCGTCGTCGGCGCTCCCCGCCACCGCCAGGAGGGTGCGGGCCTCGGCGTAGCGGCTCGTCGCGGTCAGGAGCCGGGCGAGCAGCAGCAGCGCGGGGCCGGTCAGCGCCTCGGGCAGCGCGGGCAGCCCGCGCAGGAGGTGCAGGGCGCCGTCGTGGTCGGCGTCGTCGGCGAGGACCGTCGCGCGTGCCACGAGGTGCGCGACGCCGGGAGCGTCGAGCTCCGAGACGTGCAGCGCGCCGCCGTCGAGGAGCGGTCCGACGAGCCCGTCGAGGTCCCGCACGTCGCCGTCCGCCACCGCGCAGGCGACGTACCGCACCGCCGCGGCCTCCACCGCGCCCGGGGAGCGCCACGGCGCGGCGAGCAGGGCACGGCGCGCCGCACCGACCCGGGCGCCGTCCACGGGACGGGCGTCGACCACCGCCCGCAGCGCGAGGGCCCGGCGCAGGTCCGCCACCCGCGCGCACGCGGCGGCGGCGCGCTCCCGGACGGACCCCGTGGCCGCGGCGGCGAGCAGCGCGGCGGCGCCCTCGTCGTCGCCGTCGAGGGCCCGCAGGCACCCCGCCAGCTCGACGGCGGCGGGCCCCGCGCCGGGGGCCGCGAGCAGCAGGTCGACCAGCGGGCGCGCCTCCTCGGGGCGGCAGCCGTCG
>NZ_JBHUWC010000127.1:0-11852 GCF_042670225.1 Isoptericola sp. NPDC057191
GTGGCTCAGCGGCCTGGGTACCTCTGTGTCCTGGGTCGCTCAGCGCCTCGTTAGCGGAGCGTCCTGGTAGTTCAGCGCCCCTGGTCGCGTCGACGCTCCCAGCGCTCCTCGAGGCGGGACAGGAAGCCCTCCTTCTTCGCCGCGGGCGCGGGGCGGGGCGCAGGCTGAGCGGTGCGGTTCCGGTGATCCGGGTTGGTCGACGGATCGACGGTCCCGTCGGGCCGGACGACACCCACGGGGCCCGCCTTCGACCGGCGAGGCGAGGCGAACGCGTACGCCACACCGGCGAACATGAGGACGAAGCCGGCGACGCCGACCCAGGCCTCCGACCTCGCCGCACCGAGCACGAGCAACAACAGCCCCGCGACGACTCCGACGCCGGCCAGGACATAACGCAGGGGCGACCGGCGGCGCGCCTGCTGCAGGGTGTTGGCCAGACGGGGGTCGTCGCTGCTCAGCGCGCGCTCCATCTGCTCCAGCACTCGCTGCTCGTACTCGGACAGTGGCATCGAGTCCCCCCGGGTCTCGCGGTGGAACGGTAACGACCTCAGGATATGCCCGCGCTGCCCGGCGCGGTAGTCGGCGGGGGTGAACCTCGGCGCCGTCCCGGCGCGGCACCGAGCATGATGGCCGAGCTGCCGAACCGTTCCCGCACGGCGTCGAGCGCCAGCTCGGCCTCGCGCCTGGCCTCCTGGCGCGGGTCCACGGACTCGTCGAGCGTCACCTGCTCCGCCAGACCGGACCTGACCTGCAGGTTCTCCCCCCGGACTCCGACGAGCCGCACGGGCAGCCCCCGCAGGTCCACCGCGCCCAGGAGCTCGCGGGCGACGAGGTAGATCTCCCGGGCGACGTCGGTCGGGCCGGCGAGCGTCCGCGACCGGGTCAGCGTGCGGAAGTCGCTGGTGCGCACCTTGAGCGCCACGGTGCGGGCGACCACGCCCTGATGGCGCAGCCGTGCGGCGACGCGGTCGGCGAGCAGCAGCATCCGCTGCTCCACCTCGTCCAGGTCCCACAGGTCGCGCTCGAAGGTCGTCTCGGCGCCCACGCTGCGCTCCTCGTGCCCGGGGACGACCGGCCGCGGGTCCCGCCCCCACGCGAGGTCGTGCAGGTGCGCCCCGGACACGGAACCGACGGCCGCCTGCAGGGTCGGCACGTCGGTGTCGGCGAGCTCCGCCACCGTGGTGATGCCCCAGCGCGCGAGGGCGGCCTCCGTCTTCTCCCCCACGCCCCACAACGCCCCGACGGGCAGGGTCCGCAGGAACCGCACCGTCGCGTCCGCCGGCACCAGGAGCATCCCGTCGGGCTTGGCGTGGGTCGAAGCGAGCTTCGCGACGAACTTGTTCTGCGCGACGCCGACCGAGCAGGTGATCCCGTGCTCGGCGCGGACCTGCTCGCGCAGCCGGGCGGCGATCACGGTCGGCGCCCCGAGCCGGCGGCGCGCCCCGCTGACGTCGAGGAAGGCCTCGTCGACGGAGATCCGCTCGACCAGAGGCGTGACCGTGGACAACAGCTCCATCACGGACTCGGACACGTCGTGATAGAGCCGGTGGTCCGGCGGGACGACGACCGCCTGCGGGCACAGGCGCAGCGCCGCCGCCATCGACATCGCCGAGCGGACCCCGAACGCTCGCGCCTCGTAGGTGGCGGCGAGCACGACGCCCCGCTCCCGACCGCCCACCATCACCGGCCGCCCGCGGAGCTCCGGACGCCGCACGAGCTCGCACGACGCGAAGAAGGCGTCCATGTCGACGTGCAGCACGGACGTCCCGGACTCGTCCGAGCCCCAGTCGCGGAACGCCCCGGCCGCCCGCGGGCCTCGGCTCACGACGCCGCCGGCGCCACGGCGAGCGGTCGCGCAAAACCTGCACGCGGGTCCACGAGCAGGCCCACCTCGTCACGGAAGTCCTCCGCGCACGCCACCAGCTCGGCCGCGCGGCGGGCGTCGACCTCGGGCTCCAGCCCTGCCTCGACGGCGGCCCGCACGCGGGCACCCGAGGCGAAGTAGCCCGACCAGGCGGCGAGCTCGGGCTCCACGAGCGCCAGCATGTCCCACACGGACCGAGCCCGGCTCCGCGTCGACGGGCGCCCGCGGAGCGCCACGACCGCGGCTGCCGCACGGAGCGCGGCCAGATGGGCGTGCACGAACCTGTCCGCGGCGTCGGTCGCCGTCGCCGCCGCCGCGAGCTCGGCGTCGGAACGGTCCAGCAGCCTGGTCACCTCCGGGCTCGGGGGCAGCGCGCCCGTGCCGGGCGCGCCACGACCGTGCACCGCTCTTGCAGATCCCGTCCGAGCCGACATCCTGCACCTCCCGTGCTCCGCGGACTCTCCCGCGTCCCGCCAGTGTCGAACACCTGTTCGATTCCTGTCAACCGCCGGACCCGGACCCGCGGCCTGCCCCGAACGGGGAGACTGGTGCGCATGTCCCGCACCTCCCGAGGCGGCTCCCGCCCCGACCGCCGGTCCGGCCGACGCCACCCAGCATCCTCCGACGCACCGACACTCCCCGTCGGCGAGGTCCCGATCGACACCGGCACCGCCCGGGTCGAGCAGGACCCCGACCACGCCGACCGGGTGACGCTGCACGTCAACGGCGTGCCCAGCTCGGCGCTCGACCTCGCCGACCCCGGCTTCCTCGCCTTCGAGTACATGCAGCAGATGGCCGCCGTGCTGGCCGGGCTCCCCGCGGGCCCGCTGCGCGTGCTGCACCTCGGCGCGGCCGGGTGCGCGCTGGCACGGCACGTCGAGCACGAGCGCCCCGACTCGCGCCAGCTCGGGGTCGACGTGGACGCCCGCCTGCTCGAGCTCGTGCGCACGTGGTTCGGGCTCCCCCGGGCGCCGCGGCTGCGGCTGCGGGCCGACGACGCGGGCCACGCCCTCGCCTCCCTGCCCCCGGAGTCCTTCGACGTCGTCGTGCGCGACGTGTTCGCCGGCGACCGGACGCCGGACCACCTCGCCGACGAGGCCTTCGCGGCCGCGGCGCACCGGGTGCTGCGGCCGGGCGGCGTCCTCCTCGCCAACTGCGCGGACCGCCCGCCGCTGCACCTGGCACGACGGGAGGTCGCGAACCTCGCGGAGGCGTTCGGCAGCGACGCCCTGGACGGCGGTCGCCTCGGGGTGGTCGCCGAGCACGCGATCCTCAAAGGGCGGCGCTACGGCAACGTGGTGCTCGTCGCGGTCCGCGCCACGACCGAGGACGCCCCCGGCAGCCCCGCCGACGGCCCCACCGGCGCCACCGGCCCCGACGCCACCGGCCCCGACGTCACCGGCGGCGCCGAGGCTGCGACCGTCGTCGCCCGCGGGGACCGGTCCGACGTCGACCTCGACGACGCGGCCCTCGCACGCCGCCTCCGCAGCCTGCCGGTGCCCGCGCGCCTGCTCGCCGGCGCGGAGCTGGCACGGTTCGCGGGCGCCTGACCAGGCGTCCTGACACGACGACGGCCGCGCCCCGACGCCGGGACGCGGCCGCCGTCAGGCGAGCCGGGGACTCAGAGCGGGACGACCTGCTCCGCCTGCGGACCCTTCGGACCCTGGGTGATCTCGAACTCGACCCGCTGGGCCTCCTCGAGGCTGCGGTACCCCTGCGACTGGATCGCGGAGTAGTGCACGAAGACGTCGGCGCCGCCGTCGTCCTGTGCGATGAAGCCGTAGCCCTTCTCCGAGTTGAACCACTTCACCGAACCTTGCGCCATGCTGATCCTTCGACCTTCCGTCACTGCGGTCACGGGCACACCGGGCGGCCACCCGCCGCTGCACAGGCCGCTGCCCCGGTTCCTGCGAGGGAACGCCTCTGCAACGCGGTCAGTGTGGCACGGACCACACTGCAGTGCCACGGATATGCCACGGATGCGGCGCAACGACCATTGCGGACGTCAGTCGTCGTCCTGCTGGGCCAGGAAGCGCTCGAACTCCGCACCCAGCTCCTCCGCCGTGGGCAGCGGCGCCTGCTCGGCCAGGAGGCTCGGGCGACCCACCGAGCGCGTGAACGCGTCGTACTGCTCCTCGAGCGCCCGGACGACCGCCTTCACCTCCGTGGACTCCCCGACCTGCTTCTCGACCTCGATGGTCGCGTCGGCCGCCGCCTCGGCGAGGAGGCCCGTGGCCAGGTCGAGGCCCGTGGCACGCTCCACGTGCCGCAGCGCCACGACCGCCGCCGGGGCGTAGCGGGACTGCGCCAGGTAGTGCGGCACGTGGACGGTGAACCCGATCGCGTCGTGCCCCGCCTCACCGAGGCGGTACTCCAGCAGGGCGGCCAGCGAGCCGGGGACCCGCACCGTCCCGAAGAAGGACGTGTAGTCCTCGACCAGGCCGGGTCGCGTGCCGTGCGCCGTCAGCGACAGCGGGCGCGTGTGGGGCACACCCATCGGGATGCCGTGGAAGCCGACCGACAGGGAGACGTCGAACCGTTCGACGAGGCCCTTCACGGCTGCCACGACGCGCTCCCACTGGAGGTCCGGCTCCGACCCGTGCAGCAGGAGGAAGCCGGTGCCCTCGCGGTCCGCCACGTGATCCAGGGCGAGGAACGGCTCGTCGTACGCCGACCACCGGTCGGCGTCGAACGTCATGCCGACCCGCTTGGAGCGGTAGTCGAGCAGCTGGTCGACGTCGAAGGTCACCAGACGTGTGGTGGTCAGCTCGTCGGTCAGGTGCTCCACGGCGATCTCTGCGGCGGAGCCGGCGTCGACGAACCCGTCGAGAGCGTGCAGCAGCACGGGTCCGTCAGCGGTCGGCGGGGCGTCGGGCCCACGGCGGGGCAGGACGCGCTCGACGGCGGCCTCGTCGACCTCGTAGATGCTCTGCGGGTCCAGCAACGGTCTCCTCCTCGGGTTTCCGGCTCGCGCCGACGGGCTCGCGCCCGCAGGAGTCACAACCCCGCCGCAGCCCGGATCCTTCCCGCCCCGCCGGGGCGCTCCTCAGCGACGCGGGAGACGGACCACCGTCACGAAGAAGTCGTCGATCTGGCGGACGACCTGGAGGAACCGTTCGAAGTCCACGGGCTTGGTCACGTACGCGTTCGCGTGCAGCGAGTACGACCGCAGGACGTCCTCCTCGGCCTCCGAGGTGGTCAGGACGACCACCGGGATGTGCTTCAGGCGCTCGTCGGCCTTGACCGCGGCGAGCACCTCTCGGCCGTCCATCCGCGGCAGGTTGAGGTCGAGCAGGATCAGGTCCGGCGTGGGCGCCTCGGCGTGCTCGCCCTCCTTGCGCAGGAACGCCATCGCGCTCACGCCGTCGGACACCACGGAGAGCCGGTTGACGACCTTGTGCTCCTCGAACGCCTCGCGCGTCATCAGCACGTCACCCGGGTCGTCCTCGACGAGGAGGACCTCGATTCCCGCCTGGTGGTCCGTCATGCCTACTCCTCGCCGTCGTCGAGCACCCCGGTCGGGGGCACACCCTCAGGTGCGTCGTCGCAGGTCAGCGACGTCCCCCGAGCCTAGCCGACCACGGGGGACGACGCCTCGTCACGATCGGGCAAGGTCCACCGGACGGTGGTCCCGCCACCCTCCGACGGCTCGAGCCAGACACGTCCGCCGTGGTGCTCGACCACCCGCTTGACCAGGGCGAGCCCGATCCCCGTGCCGGTGTACACGTCCTTCGGGTGCAGCCGCTGGAAGATGACGAAGACGCGCTCCGCGTACTGCGGGTCGATGCCGATGCCGTTGTCCGCGCACGAGATCTCCCAGCCCGCCTCGGGTGCCTCCAGGCGACGCGCCGACAGGTGGATGCGAGGCGGGCGACCGGGGTCGCGGAACTTCACGGCGTTGCCGACGACGTTCGTCAGCAGCATCGCGAGGAGCGCCCGCTCGCCGCGCACCACCGGCAAGGGGTCGTGCGTGACCTCCGCGCCCGACTCCGTGATCCGCTCCCCCAGGTCGTGCCGCGCCTGCTCGAGGACCTGCTCCAGCGGGACGTCCTCGGGCTCGCTCCCGGAGCGACCGACCCGCGAGAAGCTCAGCAGGTCCTGGATGAGGCGCTGCATCCGGAGCGCGCCGTCGACGGCGAAGGCGATGTACTGGTCCGCCCGGTCGTCCAGCTGCTCGCCGTAGCGCTTCTGCAGCAGCTGGGTGAAGCTCGCGACCTTGCGCAGCGGCTCCTGCAGGTCGTGCGACGCGACATAGGCGAACTGCTCGAGGTCGCGGTTCGAGCGAGCGAGCTCCTGCGCCTGCTCGGCGAGCTGGGCGTGCGTGCGCTCGGTCTCGGCGTGCGACGCCCGCACCTCGGCCACCTGCTGCACCAGCTCGCGCCGCATGTGCTCCACGTCGGCCGCGAGCGCCGCGACCTCGCCCGTGCCCTCGACCCTGATCTCGTGCTCGTGCGCGCCCGTGCTCGCGGCGCGCACGGAGTCGGCCAGCCGCGCGAGCGGACGCGTGACGCCCCGCTGCAGGGCACGCCACATGAACCACCCCATGAGGACCACGAGCAGCACGAGCACGACGACCACGACCAGGAGCGCGCGGTTCCAGGCGTGCGCCGCGTCCATCGCGGCGTCCCCGGCACCGACCCGCAGGAGGGAGAGCGATCGCTGGATCGCCACGAGGGCCACCGCGAGGGCGAGCAGCAGCACGGCGCCGACGATGAGCAGGAGCCGCAGGACGACGTCATGCAGCGGACGTTCGCGCCTCATGGGCGGGCCCACTCGGCCGAGTCCGCCAGGGTCGAGGACCGCTCACCCAGGTAGGGCGTGTCCCGCCCGGTCCATCCGAGCACGAGGAGGGCGGCGTCGTCCGTGAGCGGGCCGCCGTGCAGCGCGCGCACGCGCCGCAGCACCCGTTCCACCACGCCCACGATCCCGTCCCGCCCCAGGTCCTCGCGCACCAGCTCGTGCAGCCCCGACTGCCCCAGCCGGGGCACCCGTCGGCGCAGCGGACCGACCTGCGCCGGTCGGTCGCCCTGCGACGAGGTGAGCCCGAGCGCGTCACGACCCAGGCCGTCGAGCGTCTCGTCGCCGGCGAGCGGTTCCGCACCGGCCGCGGCGCCGGCGCGCACCTCGGCCTCGACGAGGCCGTCGGTGTACAGCATCAGCGCGAAGGGGCCGTCGAGCTCGATGCGCCGGGCTGCCCAGCCGCCGTCGACCGGCACGCCCAGCGCCCGGCCGCGGCCCGTGGGCGCCAGCGCCTCGCAGCGCAGGTCCCCGACCGGGCCGGTGATGAGCAGGGGCGGCAGGTGGCCCGCCAGGTACACGTCGACGCCGGACCGGTCCGGCGTGACCACCACCTGGCACAGGGTCACGAAGACCTCCGGGCGCGACCGCTCCGTGAGGAGCACCCGTTCCAGCTGCTCGAGGATGCGCTCGGGCGGGGTCCCGGTCAGCACGAGCGTGCGCCAGGCGGTGCGCAGCGTGGCCCCGAGGGCCGCCTCGTCGGGTCCGTGCCCCGCGACGTCCCCGACCACCGACAGCACGGAGCCGTCCGGCCGCTCCACGGTGTCGAAGAAGTCGCCCCCGAGCAGGCCGCCGCCGCCCGGGAGGTAGCCCACCATCACGGAGATCCGCTCGTCGCCCACGACCGGCTTGGGCAGCAGCGCGCGCTCGAGCCGCGCCGTCTCCTCCGCCCGCACGGCGCTGCGGTACAGCGCCCGCTGCTGCGCGGCGGACCTGCGCCGCTGCAGCGCGTACCGCAGCGACCGGCCGAGCAGCCCGGCGTCGGTCTCCCCCTTGACGAGGTAGTCGTCGGCGCCTGCCGCGACGGCCTGCAGCCCCTGGTCGCCCCCCGTGAGCCCGGTGAGCACCACGAGGGCGGGGACGTCGTGCACGCGCTCGGCGACCTCCCGCAGCCGGGACACGGCCGTGAGGCCGACGGCGTCCGGGAGCCCGAGGTCGAGCAGCACGCAGTCGACGCCCGGGGCGCCGCCGGGCCGCGACAGCGCCTCGACGGCCTCCGCCACCGACCGCGCGCGGAGCAGCACGACCGCCACCTCGGCGTCGTCGAGCAGCTCTGTGACGAGCAGCGCGTCCCCGTCGTCGTCCTCGACGAGGAGCACGGTCGCCGTCGCGTCCTCGGCGGGTCCCTCGGACCCTGCGCGCAGGACGTCGCCGCTGCTCATAGGCCAGATCCTAGCCCGGCACCCCCTCCCGAGGCAGTGCCCGCCGCCCGGCGCGTCGCCTCTCGGCCGGTCTCTCGGCCGCGGACCGCGCACCCGGGGGCCGGCCGGATCTGCAATGATGGTCCGCCGCAACGGGGCCGCGCCCGACAGGCGTGGCGCAAGACGCTGGGAGGATGCGTGGCGGGCAGGCACGACGAGCTGGCACGCGAGCAGGGTGTCGTCGACACCCTCTACGCCCGACTGGACGAGCTGCGACGCGCGACGCGCGACCGCCTCGCGGAGGTGCGGCGCTCGGGGCCCTCGGGCTCCCCGCAGAACCGCAGCGAGCGGGACGCGTTCGCGACGCTCTACGAGGACCGCGTGGCACAGCTCGACGCGGTCGAGGACCGCCTCGCCTTCGGCCGCCTCGACCTCGACGACGGCGCGACGCGGTACGTGGGGCGCATCGGTCTCGCGGACTCCGACCACCGGTCGCTGCTGACGGACTGGCGCGCCCCCGCGGCCACGCCGTTCTACCGGGCCACGGCCCTGCACCCCGCGGGGGTGCGGCGCCGGCGACACCTCGTGACGTCGGGACGTTCCGTGACCGGGCTCGAGGACGAGGTGCTCGACCTCGACGCCCTGCAGGCCGCCGACGGGGACGACGGTGCGGAAGGCCTCGCCGCGTCGACCCTGTCTGGCGAGGGCGCGCTCCTCGCGTCGCTCGCGGCGCGCCGTACGGGCCGGATGACCGACATCGTCGCGACGATCCAGGGCGAGCAGGACCGGATCATCCGCGCCGAGCTCGCCGGCGCGCTGGTGGTCCAGGGTGGTCCGGGCACCGGCAAGACGGCCGTGGCGCTGCACCGGGCGGCCTACCTCCTGTACGCCCACCGGCGGATCCTCGAGCGCAGCGGCGTCCTGCTCGTCGGCCCGAGCCGGGCCTTCCTGCGCTACATCGACCAGGTGCTGCCGTCGCTCGGCGAGACCGGCGTGGTCGCGACCACGGTGGGCGAGCTGCTGCCCGGCGTCCGCGCCACGGCGATCGACGACCCTGTCGCCACCGAGATCAAGGGCCGGCTGCTGTGGCGCGACGTCGTGCGCCGGGCGGTCCGCGCCCGCGAGCGCGTGCCCGCCCGCGACGTGCGCTTCCGCCTGGAGGGTCACGACCTCGTCGTGCGACGCCGGGACGTGCGGGACGCGATCGCGCGCGCCCGCCGCACCCACAAGCCGCACAACGAGGCCCGGGCCGCCTTCGTCCGCGACATGCTCGCCCGGCTGGTGGACCAGTACCGCGCCGCGGCGGACGCGGAGCTCGCACCGGAGGACGCCGCGATGGTCACCGAGGACCTCCGCTCGCACCGGGACGTGCGGGTCGCGCTCAACCTCGCGTGGTTCCCGATCTCGCCGGAGAAGCTCGTCGCCGACCTCTTCGCCAAGCCGCACCGGCTGGAGGAGGCCGCCCCCGAGCTGTCCGCCCGCGAGCGGGCGGCGCTGCGCCGCGACCCGGGCGCGCCGTGGACCGAGGCCGACGTGCCTCTGCTCGACGAGGCCGCCGAGCTGCTGGGCGAGGACGACTCGATCGCGCGCGCCGAGGCGAAGGCGCGCGCGGCCGAGCGCGCCGCCGAGCTCGAGTACGCCCGGTCGGTCCTCGAGTCCACGGGCGCGGGGGGCGGCCTGGTCGACGCGGAGACGCTCGCATCCCGCTTCGAGTCCGCGGGGCCGCGACTGACCACCGCGGAGCGCGCCGCCGAGGACCGCACCTGGACGTACGGCCACGTCGTGGTCGACGAGGCGCAGGAGCTCTCCCCGATGGCGTGGCGCATGCTCGTGCGCCGCGTCCCGACCCGCTCGATGACCATCGTGGGCGACGTCGCGCAGACGTCGTCGGCCGCCGGCGCACGATCGTGGCGCCACGCTCTCGACCCGGTGCTCGGCGACTCCTGGCGGCTCGAAGAGCTCACCGTGAGCTACCGCACCCCGGCCTCGGTCGCGGACGCCGCGCAGCGCATGGCGGCAGCCGCGGGCCTCCCCACGTCGCCACTCACCGCCGCCCGTGAGGTGACCGGAGCGCTCGAGCTCGCCCACGTCACGCCGTCCGGGCCGGCTCGCCCGGTGCTCCTCCAGGAGGTCCGGGACCACGTGGCCGCGCTCGTCTCCGAGTTCGTGGGGACCGACGGCGCGGGACGGGTCGCCGTGGTCGCGGCGTCCGCGGAGGTCGACGCGCTGCGCGAGGCCGTCGAAGGGGTGCTCCCGACCGTGCTCGCCCCCGAGGAGGTGTCCCGGCTGCTGGGGCAGCGCCCCGAGGACGCGCAGGTCGTCGTGCTCGACCCGCGCGAGACCAAGGGCCTGGAGTTCGACGCCGTCGTCCTCGTCGAGCCGGCCACCGTGACGGGCGGCCCTGGCGGCGCCTCGGACCTGTACGTCGCGATGACCCGGCCCACCCAGCGCCTCGTCGTGGTGCACGAGCGACCGCTGCCGGCAGGGATCGTCGAGCTCGCCGCGGCGTGAGACGCGTTTGTGGGCGCGGGCCCGCACAGCGCACCATGGCCTCGTGCTGCGAGCCCTCCTTCTCGAGAACGTCCATCCTGTCGCTGCCCAGAATCTTCGTGATGCGGGCATCGAGGTCGTCACGCGCCCCGGCGCGCTCGACGAGGCCGAGCTGATCGAGTCCCTCGCGGACTTCCAGATCCTCGGCATCCGCTCCAAGACCACCGTGACCCGCAAGGTCCTGGAGAGCGTGCCCGGCCTGCAGGCCGTGGGGACCTTCTCCATCGGGACGAACCAGATCGACCTCGAGGCCGCCGCGGCCCACGGCGTCGCGGTGTTCAACGCCCCGTACTCCAACACCCGGTCCGTGGTCGAGCTCGCCGTCGCGGAGATCATCTCCCTGACCCGTCGCCTCAGCGTGCGCGACAAGGCGCTGCACGACGGCGTGTGGGACAAGACCGCCGACGGCGCGCACGAGGTCCGCGGCCGGACGCTCGGCATCATCGGGTACGGGAACATCGGCTCCCAGCTCTCCGTGCTCGCCGAGAACCTCGGCATGCGGGTCGTCTTCTACGACACCGCCGAGAAGCTCGCCCTGGGCAACGCGCACCGCGTCGAGACGATCGAGGAGCTTCTCGCCGAGGCCGACGCCGTCACGATCCACGTCGACGGACGGCCGGGCAACGCCGGGCTGTTCGGCGCGGACCTGTTCGCGGGGATGAAGCCGGGCGCGATCTTCCTCAACCTCTCCCGCGGCTTCGTGGTCGACGTCGAGGCCCTGCGGGAGCACATCCTCTCCGGGCACCTCGGAGGCGCGGCGGTGGACGTCTTCCCGACGGAGCCCAAGAAGCGGGGTGACGAGTTCACCTCTCCGCTGCGCGGCCTGCCCAACGTCATCCTCACGCCGCACGTCGGCGGGTCGACCGAGGAGGCGCAGGAGGCCATCGGCGAGTTCGTGTCGAAGAAGCTGCGGGACTTCATGGCGACCGGGTCCACCACCCTGTCCGTCAACCTCCCGAACCTGCAGCTCGCGCACACCGGCGTGGGTCGCATCATGCTGCTGCACCGCAACGTGCCCGGCGTCCTCGCCGCCGTGAACCAGGTCTTCGCCGACCACGGCGCCAACATCGAGGCGCAGATGCTCGCCACCCGCGGCGAGATCGGCTACGTGGTCACCGACATCTCCGACGTCACCCAGCGTGGCGCCTCGGCCAAGCTGCAGGCGATGCCCTCGACCATCCGGCTGCGCATCCGCGACGCCTTCGAGCGGCCGGAGTTCCCGCCCGGTCCCGCCGCAGGCTGACGCGGCCCAGCAGCATCAGCACGCGAGGGCGCCCCCG
>NZ_JBHUWC010000128.1:0-11701 GCF_042670225.1 Isoptericola sp. NPDC057191
GGCCTTCGTCGTCGTGCGTCGTCAGGCGCGCGAACCGGCCTCCGCCAGCTCACGGCCGCCCTGCGGGGCGTCGCCGTCGACGACGGGCTGCGCCGCGTCGTCCTGCGCGGCGTCGTCCTGGGCCGTCTCGTCCTCGTCGAACAGGTGCTCCGACGACGCGGCGCGGAACCGCTCCAGGTCGAGGATGCCCTCGCGCTTGGCGACGATCGTCGGGACGAGCGTCTGCCCCGCGACGTTCACGGCGGTGCGGCCCATGTCGAGGATCGGGTCGACGGCGAGCAGCAGGCCGACGCCCGCGAGCGGCAGCCCGAGGGTGGACAGCGTCAGCGTCAGCATGACCATGGCGCCCGTGAGGCCCGCGGTGGCGGCCGAGCCGACCACCGACACGAAGGCGATGAGCAGGTAGTCGGTCAGCGACAGGTCGATGCCGAAGATCTGCGCCACGAAGATCGCGGAGATCGCCGGGTAGATCGAGGCGCAGCCGTCCATCTTCGTCGTCGAGCCCAGCGGCACCGCGAACGACGCGTACTCGCTCGGCACGCCGAGGTTGCGCTCCGTGACGCGCTGCGTCACCGGCATGGTGCCCACCGACGAGCGGGACACGAACGCGAGCTGGATCGCGGGCCAGGCGCCCTTGAACCACGCGACGACGCCGAGGCCGTTGGCCCGCAGCAGCACCGGGTACACGACGAAGAGGACGAGGGCGAGGCCCACGTAGATCGCGACCGAGAACGAGGCCAGCGAGCGCAGCGACTCCCACCCGTAGGTGGCGACGGCGTTGCCGATGAGGCCCATGGTGCCCAGCGGCGCCAGGCGGATGATCCACCACAGCACCTTCTGCACGATGGCGAGAGCCGACTTGTTGAACGCGAGGAACGGGTCGGCCTTGGCGCCGGACTTCAGCGCCGCGATGCCGATGACCAGCGCGACCACGAGGATCTGCAGCACGTTGAAGCTGATCCCGGTCTCCGCGCTGAACGCGCCGTCCGCCCCCGGCTCGACCGACGTGCTCGCACCCAGGCCGAGCACGTTGGTCGGGATGAGGCCGTTGAGGAAGTCGAGCCACGTGCCCGTGGACGACGGCTCGGCGCCGTCCGCCACCGACAGGGTGGTGTTGTGACCGGGCTGGAACACCAGGCCCAGGCCGATGCCGATCGCCACCGCGATGGCGGACGTGATCGCGAACCAGAGCAGCGTCTGGCCGGCCAGCCGGGCCGCGTTGGTCACGGTGCGCAGGTTCGCGATCGACGCGACGATCGCGGTGAACACCAGCGGCGGCACGACCGCCTTGAGCAGGGTGACGAACGACGACCCGATGGTGTCGAGCGTCGTCGTCAGGCCGTTGGGCGTCTCGCCGTCGGCCTGCGGGCCGAGGGACAGTGCGAGCCAGCCGAGCAGGACGCCCAGGGCCAGGCCCAGCAGGATCTGCACGGAGAACGAGGGGAAGCGCAGACCCTTGCGGGCGCGGGGCTGCGCGCCGGGGATCTTGGTTGCGGAGGACACGGACAGACCTTTCGCCGGGGTGCCGGGGGCACCAGGGGTGGGCGGTCGCCCACCAGGAGGTACGGGGTGCGGGGGGTGCGGGGGCGCGGTGAGGCGCCTGCCGCGCGTGGCGCGCGTGGCGCGCTCGCACGCCCGACGAGCGGTCCGGGGACCGGGGGAAGCCGGGCGGCGCAGGCTCCGACCGTCGACGACGACGTCGACGGGTCAGCGGACGGTCAGCGACAGAGCGCGCTCGCGACGCGACGGAAGTCGACGTCGAGGCGCGCGGTGAGGTGGGTCCTCACGGGGACGCTGACGGTCACGAGAGCTCCAGGCACGATCGGGTTCAGGGGGATCACGGCGATTCAACTCATCGACATGATCGATCGTGGGTATCGAACCCACGAATCCAGCACCCTAACAAGCGTCCGCCCCGATGCCCAGGTCGTGTGAGGCACCTCATGGTGGCCGTACGGTCGGTGGGTGACCTCCGCTCCCCTGCCCCACGACCCGCTCTGGCCGCGCGCGGGCTCCTGGCCTGCGCCGCCCCCCGAGACTGCCGACCCGGCCGCCGCCCCCGCCGCCCTCGCCCTGATCGGCGTCCCCACGTGGCGCACGTCCCTGTCGACGACGGGCGCGCACGCCACGCCCGCGGCGGTGCGCGACGCGTTGCGCCGCTTCAGCCCCGCGCTCGTCGCCGGCCCCGACGGCGAGCCCGTGGACCTGGGCGCGCTCGCCGTCGTCGACCACTGCGACGTGACCGAGCCCGACGGGCCGGAGGGCGAGGTGCGCGCCCGGGACGCCGTCGCCCGCGCGGTCTCGGGCGCCCGCGCCGTCGTCGCGCTCGGTGGGGACAACGCGCTCACCGTGCCCGTCGCGCTGGGAGCGTGGGGCGACGACGTCGCGACCGCCGGCCTGGTCACCTTCGACGCTCACTACGACCTGCGCGACGGCGTCTCGAACGGCTCGCCCGTGCGGCGCCTGGTCGAGGCCGGGCTGGACCCGGCGCGGATCGTGCAGGTCGGCATCGCCGACTTCGCCAACTCCGCCGCCTATGCCCGGCGGGCGCGCGACCTCGGCGTCACCGTCGTCACGCTCGACGAGCTGCGCCGCCGCGGGCCCGGCGGCCTCGCCGGCGTCGTGCGCGAGGCCCTCGACGTCGCCGGCGCCGCGGGAGGGCCCGTGCACGTGGACGTCGACGTGGACGTCTGCGACCGGTCCGTCGCCCCCGGCTGCCCGGCGAGCGTGCCGGGCGGCCTCGCCGCGTGGGAGCTGCGCGCCCTCGTCCGCGCGGCCGCGACCGACCCGCGCGTCCGGTCCGTCGACGTCGCCGAGGTGGACGCCACCGCCGACGCCCCCGACGGCCGCACCGTCCGCCTCGCCGCCCTCTGCGTCCTGGAGGTCCTCGCCGGGCTCGCCCACCGCCCCGCGAGATAGCCCCCACCCCGCCGAGGTAGTTCCCCTCTTGCCGAGGTAGTTCCCCTCTTGCCGAGGTAGTTCAAGTCAGGCCCAGGTAGTTCAACTCGTGCCGAGGTAGTCCACTAAGGCTTGTCAAGAATCCCTTTTGGCAGGAATGCCCGAACTACCTCGGCGCAGGGAGAACTACCTCGGCGGGGTGCGCACTACCTCGGCGGGAGCGGTACTACCTCGGCGGGGTGGGTACTACCTCGGCGGGGTGGGTACTACCTCGCGGGGTGGCCGTCCTTCCAGACCGCGTGCACGAGCGGGACGCCGGGACGGTAGGCGAGGTGCGTGCGGCTCGCGGCGTCCAGGACGACGACGTCGGCGCGGGCGCCGGGTGCGAGGTGCCCGACGTCGTCGCGGCGCAGCGCCCGTGCACCGCCCGCCGTGGCGGCCCAGACGGCCTCGGCGACGGTCATGCCCATCTCGCGGACGGCCAGCGCCACCATGAGCGGCATCGAGCTCGTGTACGACGAGCCGGGGTTGCAGTCGCTCGCCAGCGCGACGACGGCGCCGGCGTCGAGCAGCCGGCGCGCGTCGGGGTACGGCTGCCGGGTGGAGAACTCGACGCCGGGCAGCAGGGTCGCGACCGTCCCGCTGCCCTCCCCCGTCCACGACGCCGCGAGCGCCGCGACGTCGTCGTCGGACAGGTAGGTGCAGTGGTCGACGGCGGCCGCGCCGAGCTCGACGGCGAGGCGCACGCCCTCGCCGGGCCCGAGCTGGTTGGCGTGCACCCGCACCCCCAGCCCGGCGGCGGCGCCCGCCTCCAGCACGCGGCGCGCCTGCTCCGGGGTGAACGCGCCGGTCTCGCAGAAGACGTCCACCCAGCGCGAGTGCGGGGCGCACGCGCCGAGCATGTCGCCGACGACGAGGTCGACGTACGCGTCGGCGCCTCCGGCGTCGCCCGAGAACTCCGGCGGCACCACGTGCGCGCCGAGGAAGGTGACCTCCTCGGTGACCTGCGCCGCGAGCCGCACGGAGCGCTCCTCGTCGGCCACGGTCAGGCCGTAGCCGCTCTTCACCTCGAGCGTCGTGGTGCCCTGCGCCAGGGCCTCGCCGACGTGCCGGCGCAGCCCGGCGCGCAGCTCGTCGTCGGACGCCGCCCGCGTGGCGGCGACCGTCGTCCGGATGCCGCCCGCGGCGTACGGCCGGCCGGCCATGCGCGCCTCGAACTCGGCCGACCGGTCACCGGCGAACACCAGGTGGGTGTGGGAGTCCACGAAGCCGGGGACCACCGCTCGCCCGTCCGCCCCGACGACGCGGTCGGGCGCGCGACCGAGCGCTGCCTCGACGCCGTCCGCGCAGGCCCGCTCGGGCCCGACCCACGCCACCCGGCCGCCGTCGAGCAGCAGCGCGGCGTCACGCAGGACGCCGGTCGGGTCGCCGTCGGCCCCGAGCGTCGGGTCGTTGGTCGTGAGCTCGCCGATCCCGAGGATCAGCGTCGACGGGTGCTCACCGCCCGGGTGCTCCACCTCGCGCATCTCACGACTCTCGCATCGGCACGCGCAGCCCGCCCCGCGCGGCGGCCGCGGCGGCGTCGTCGTACCCGGCGTCGACGTGCCGCAGCACGCCCAGCCCCGGGTCGTTGGACAGCACCCGCGCGAGCTTCTGCGCCGCGAGGGCGGTGCCGTCGGCGACGGACACCTGCCCGGCGTGGATGGACCGGCCCATGCCGACCCCGCCGCCGTGGTGCAGCGACACCCAGGTGGCACCGGAGGACGCGGCGGTGAGCGCGTTGAGCAGCGGCCAGTCGGCGATGGCGTCGGAGCCGTCCGCCATGCCCTCGGTCTCCCGGTACGGGGACGCGACCGAGCCGGCGTCGAGGTGGTCGCGCCCGATGACGACCGGAGCGCTCACCTCGCCCGACGCGACGAGGTCGTTGAACGCCAGCCCGGCACGGTCGCGCTCGCCGTGCCCGAGCCAGCAGATGCGGGCGGGCAGGCCCTGGAACGCGACCCGCTCCTGCGCGGCGCGGATCCAGCGGTGCAGGTGGTCGTCGTCGGGGAACAGGTCGAGGACGGCCCTGTCGGTGGCGGCGATGTCGCGCGGGTCGCCCGACAGCGCAGCCCAGCGGAACGGGCCCTTGCCCTGCGCGAACAACGGCCGGATGTACGCGGGGACGAACCCGGGGAAGTCGAAGGCACGGTCGAAGCCGCCGCGACGCGCCTCGTCGCGAATCGAGTTGCCGTAGTCGAACACCTCGGCGCCCGCGTCGAGGAACCCGACCATGCCCTCGACGTGCCGCGCCATCGACTCGCGCGCACGGTCGGTGAACTCCTCCGGCTTGGCGGCCGCGTAGTCGGCCCACTCCTCCACCGAGACGCCCAGCGGCAGGTACGACAGCGGGTCGTGCGCCGACGTCTGGTCGGTGACGACGTCCACCGCCACCCCCCGACGCAGCAGCTCCGGCACGACCGAGGCGCTGTTGCCGACCACGCCCACGGACAGCGCGCGCCGCTCGGACCTCGCCGCCTCGACGCGGAGCACCGCGTCGTCCAGGTCGTCCGCGACCTCGTCGAGGTAGCGCTCGCGCACGCGCCGCTCCAGGCGCGACCGGTCGACGTCGACCACGAGGCACGCGCCCCCGTTGAGCGTGACCGCGAGCGGCTGCGCGCCGCCCATGCCGCCGCAGCCGCCCGTGAGCGTGAGGGTCCCGGCGAGCGTGCCCCCGAACCGCTTCGCCGCCACCGCGGCGAGCGTCTCGTACGTGCCCTGCAGGATGCCCTGCGCGCCGATGTAGATCCACGACCCGGCGGTCATCTGCCCGTACATGGTGAGGCCCTGCGCCTCCAGGCGGCGGAACTCCGGCCAGGTGGCCCAGTCCCCCACGAGGTTGCTGTTCGCGAGGAGCACGCGCGGCGCCCACTCGTGCGTGCGCAGCACCCCCACCGGCTTGCCGGACTGCACCAGGAGGGTCTCGTCGTCGCCCAGCGTCGTGAGGGTGCGGACGATGGCGTGGTAGCTGGGCCAGTCGCGCGCGGCACGGCCCGTGCCACCGTAGACGACGAGGTCGTCCGGGCGTTCCGCGACCTCCGGGTCGAGGTTGTTCATGAGCATCCGCAACGGCGCCTCGGTCTGCCAGCTGCGGGCGGTGAGGGTCGTGCCGCGCGGCGCGCGGACGGGCACGGGGGTGCCGCGGTCGTACGTGGCGGGGGACATCGGCGTCTCCTTCGGGCGGTGGGCGCGTACAGACAGGTCTGGCGAGCGGGCAGGTCAGGCGAGCGGGCCGACGGCGGCGCTCGCGGCGGCGACGACCTCGCCGTCGACGACGAGCCGCGTGACCGCCTCGATCTCGGGGGCGAGGAACCGGTCCGGACCCGGGCCAGCGACGACCGTGCGCAGCAGCGCGTGGACGGCGCCGGTGCCTGCCGCGGCCCCCGCGGTCGCCGAGCTGTCAGAACCAGGTGCCGGTAGAGCAGCACCTGGTTCTGACAACTCGGGGCGCTGGGACTTGTCAGAACCACGTGCGGGTAGAGCAGCACCTGGTTCTGACAGGTCGGGGAGGCGGAGGTCGAGCGCGCGGGCGGCGGTCATGAGCTCGACGGCGAGCACGCGGCCGAGGCCGTCGAGGGCGCGACGGAGCTTGCGCGCCCCCGCCCACCCCATCGACACGTGGTCCTCCTGCATCGCCGACGACGGGACGGAGTCGACGCTCGCGGGGGCGGCGAGGCGCTTGAGCTCCGAGACGATCCCGGCGGCCGTGTACTGGGCGATCATCAGGCCGGAGTCGACGCCCGGGTCGTCGGCGAGAAACGCCGGCAGGCCCTCGTTGCGGGCGACGTCGAGGAACCGGTCGGTGCGCCGCTCGCTCATGGACGCGACGTCGGCCACCGCGACGGCGAGGAAGTCCAGCACGTACGCGACGGGCGCGCCGTGGAAGTTGCCGTTCGACTCGACCCGGCCGTCCACCGTGACCACCGGGTTGTCGATGGCGGACGCGAGCTCTCGTCCCGCGACGGTCGCCGCGTGGTCGACGGTGTCGCGCGCCGCGCCGTGCACCTGCGGCGCGCAGCGCAGCGAGTACGCGTCCTGCACGCGGGTGCACTCCGGGCGGCCGTCGGCATCGAGGGTGCGGTGGCTCGCCACGACGGGCGACCCGGCGAGCAGGGCGCGCAGGTTCGCGGCCGACGCCGCCTGCCCCGGGTGCGGTCGCATGCCGACCAGGTCGGCCGCGAAGGGTGCGTCCGAGCCGAGCAGCGCCTCGACGCTCGCCGCCGCGGCGACGTCCGCGGTACGGAGCAGGTCGCGCAGGTCGTGGATCGCGAGGCAGAGCATTCCGAGCATGCCGTCGGTGCCGTTGATGAGGGCCAGCCCCTCCTTCTCCCGCAGCTCCAGCGGCGCGATGCCGGCCGCCGCGAGCGCCTCGGCGGCGTCGAGCAGCTCGCCGTCGCCGTCGGGACCCGCCCCGACCCGGACCGGGCCCTCGCCGAGCGCGGCCAGCGCGACGTGCGCGAGCGGCGCGAGGTCGCCCGAGCACCCGAGCGACCCGTACTCGTGCACGACGGGCGTCACGTGCGCGTTGAGCATCGCCGCGTACGTCTCGGCGACCTCGGGGCGGGCGCCCGTGCGGCCCGTGGCCAGGGTGGCGAGCCGCAGCAGCTGTAGCGCGCGCACCACCTCTCGCTCCACCTCGGGGCCGCTGCCGGCGGCGTGCGAGCGCACCAGGCCGAGCTGCAGCTGCGCCCGCTTGTCCGTCGGGATGTGGCGGCGGGCGAGGGCGCCGAACCCGGTCGAGACGCCGTAGTGCGGGCGGTCGTCGTCGGCCAGGGACTCGACGACGGCACGGCTGGCGGCCATGCCCGCGAGGGCCCGGTCGGTGAGGCGCACCTGCGCGCCGTGCCGGGCGACCGCGACGACGTCGTCGACGGTCAGGGGGTCTCCCGTGATCTCGACGACGACGTCGGACCGGGGCGCGACCGGGTGGGTCGTCGTACGGCGGGCGGGGTCGCCTGCCTCCTGCAGCGTTGCGGTCATGCGGTCAGCACACACCGTCGCGGGCTCGCTGGACACCGCGTCCGGACAGGTTCAGTCTGGGATCCCAGACAGACCGGATGCCGAGGTAGTCCAGGTCCTACCGAGGTAGTGCGGGCCTTGCGAGGTAGTCCCCGGAACTACCTCGGCACGACCCGGACTACCTCGCGGAGGGGGGACGATGGCGGACGTACCGGCGGCGCGCAGCACGTTGCGGGTGCTGACGTTCCTCGCCGCACAGGCCGGCCCGGTCCCTGCGGCGGCGGTCGCGCAGCACCTGGGCCTGCCTCGCTCCACCGTCTACCACCTGCTGACCGTGCTGGTGGACGAGGGCTTCGTGACGCACCTGCCGGAGGAGCACCGCTACGGGCTCGGGACGGCGGCGCTGTCGCTGGGGTCGGCGTACGCCCGGCAGGCGCCGCTCGCCCGGCTGGCGCGTCCCGTCGTCGCGCGGCTCGTGGAGACGACGGGCGAGAGCGCGCACCTCGCCGTGCTGCACGGCCGGGAGGTGCTGTACCTCGTGGAGCAGCGCGCGCCACACCGCCCCAGCCTGGTGACCGACGTCGACGTCCGCCTGCCCAGCCACCTGACGGCCAGCGGTCGTGCGGTCCTGGCGCTGCTGCCGGCCGCACAGGTGCGGGCGCTGTTCCCCTCGGCGACGGCCCTCGCGGACCGGACGGGCGTCGGCCCCCGGACGCTGCGCGACCTGCGTGAGGTGCTGCGCGACACCCGCCGCCGCGGCCATGCCACCGAGGACGGCGAGGTCACGACCGGCCTCGCGTCGGTGGCGCACGCCGCCCTCGACCACACCGGCCGCCCGGTCGCGGGCGTGGCGCTGACGTTCTGGTCCGACGACGTCGACGACGGCCGGCGAACGGAGCTGGCCGACGCCGCCGGTCGCGCCGCCAGCGAGATCAGCCGCCGCCTGGGCGCGCGCCGACCGTGATCGTGCGGACCCGGGGCGGCGGCCGGTCAGCCGAGCCACTCCTGGGCGGCGGCGACCAGGGCCGCGACGCCGAGGTCGAGGGTGGGCTCGGGGACCGGGGCGAAGAACGGCGAGTGGTTCGGCGCGACGCCGTCGGGCAGGCCGCCCATGCCGGTGGCCGTCGCAGCGTCGAAACCTGCGAAGAGCGCGGCGTCGAACCCGCCGAGGAACCAGTACACGAGCGGCACGCCGGCGGCGGTCGCCAGGTCGCCGACGTCCTCGGAGCCGGGCAGCGGCGGCAGGCTCACCACCTGCGGCCGACCGCCGGCCGCCTCCACGCGCGGACGCTCCGCCTCCAGCACCCGCTCGAGGACCGCGCGCGTGCGGGCCGTGGCTCCGGGGTCGTTCGCGGTGAGGTTGAAGGCGGCGACGTGCGCGTACTCGGGCGGCTGCGGCGCCCCGGACGCCGCGGCCTCGGCGTCGACGATGCGATGGATCGCGGCGAGGACGCGCTCGCGGACGCCGTCGTCGAAGGTGCGGACGTTGACGAGCAGCTCGGCCCGGTCGGGGATGACGTTCGCCTGCGTCCCGGCCTGCACGGACCCGACGGTGACGACGGCGGACTCGGTCGCCCCGACCTCGCGCGACACGATGCCCTGGAGCCGCAGCACCGTGGCCGCGGCCATGACCACCGGGTCGACGGTCGCCTCGGGGCTGGAGCCGTGCCCGCCCGCCCCGTGCATGGTGATGCGCAGCGAGTCCGCGGCCGCCATCGCGGTCCCCGGGGTCAGGCTGACCACCCCGACGGGCAGCGGCATGACGTGCTGGCCCAGCACGACGTCCGGCACGACGCCGATGCGGTCGTAGAGCCCGTCGGCGACCATGCGGCGCGCGCCCTCGCCGACCTCCTCGGCGGGCTGGAACAGGACGACGAGCGTGCCGGACCAGGCGTCCCGGGCCTCGGCGAGCGCGGCGGCGGCGCCGAGCAGGCAGGTGACGTGCACGTCGTGGCCGCACGCGTGCATGGTGCCGGACGTGCGGCCCTCCGGCGTCGTCGCGGTGTCGGTGGAGGCGTACGGCAGCCCCGTGCGCTCGGTCCCCGGCAGCCCGTCCATGTCGGCGCGCAGCAGGACGCGCGGCCCGGCGCCGCGAGCGAGCACCCCGACGACGCCCGTGCCGCCGATCCCCTCGTGCACCTCGTAGCCCCAGCCGCGGAGCCGGTCGGCGACGATCCCGGCGGTGCGGTGCTCGGCGAACCCGAGCTCAGGATGGGCGTGGAGGTCGGTGTAGATGGCCGTCAGCTCGGACGTCGTCAGCGCGCTCATGGCCGCCATCGTGCCCCTGTCGGCGCGCCTCGACATCCGGTGAACGCCCGGTGTCGGCGGCAGTGCGCCCCGAGGCTGTGTGCAAGATCTCCACGTCGTCGTAAGGGTTTATTCAGGTCCGCGGTGCAGAATCGTGGCCATGACGTCAGCGACGACTTCGAAGGGCAAGACGACGACCCGTCTGGCCGCGGTGAGCCTCCTCGCCGTGACCATGATGCTGGGCGCGTGCTCCGCCCCCACCGAGGACGTCCAGTCGTTCATCGCCGGTGCCAAGAGCCAGGCCGAGGCCATCGACGTCGACCTCCAGCAGCTGCAGCACGCCACCGGTGTCCCCGCCGCCCTGCGCGGCCCCGTGACCGATGCGATCAGCTCCGCGCAGGCCGCGACCGACGAGGCGCGTGCCGCCCTCGCCCGGGCCGCCACCTCCGCCGACGGCGCCGTCGTCGCGCTGGAGGACGCGCAGGTGGCCCTCGAGGCTGCGTCCGCCGAGGTCCGGTACGTGACCGACGCCGCCCGGCAGAAGGGCGCGGGCGACGTCGCGGACCAGCTCTCCCGGCTCCAGGAGCAGATCGACGCCCTGCGCGGCGAGACGGAGAGCGCGGTCGCCTGACCGTCAGTCCGGGTCGCTCAGTCCGGTCGCTCAGTCCGGGTCGCTCGGGTCCAGCGGCAGGTGATGGTCGAGGTTGACCACCCCGCGCCGCCAGTAGCCGGAGACCAGCACCTGCTCGGCGGGCAGGCCCAGCTCGCGACGCAGGTGTCGGCGCACGGGCACCAGGTCACCGGCCTCGCCGAGCCCCACGAACAGCTCGTCGTGCCCCACGGCGCCGAGGGAGCGCACGGCCTCCACGAGCTGCCCCGGGCCGTCGGTGCGGTAGAGGATCTCGACGGCCGCGCCGTCCAGCTCGTCCTCGACGTGCGCCTCGTCGACGTCGTCGCCGATCTCGACGATCGCCGTCACCGGCACGCCGGGCTCGACGGCGGCAGCCCAGCGGGCCAGGGCGGGCAGTCCTGTCTCGTCGCCGACGAGGGTGAGCCGCGCGATCCCCTCCGGCACCCCGGCGCTGCCCCGCGGTCCTGCGAGCACGACCTCGTCGCCCGGGGTCGCGCGGGCCGCCCAGGCGGACGCCGGGCCCTCGTCGCCGTGCAGCACCCAGTCGACGTCGACCTCGGCCACGCCGTCCACCGTCCGTGTCGCGCGGACCGTGAGGTCGCGGGAGATCGACACGACGCCGGCCGGGCGTTGCAGCCCGCCGTCCGCGGCGAGCGTCGGCGCGTGCAGCGCGCCGGTCGCCGGATCGGGCAGGAAGACCTTGACGTGGTCCTCCGGGCCGGGCGCCCGCAGCGCCGCCAGGGACGACGGCGCGGCGGGGTCCGCGCCGTCGACGTCGCGGAACGTGGTGCGCCGCAGGCTGCCGCTCAGCTCGCGCACGGCGTGCACGCGCACGCGGCGGGGGACGAGATCGAACCGGAGACGGGATCGCGTGAGCACGACTCGATTCCACCATGCCGGTCCGATCCGTTCGGCAGAAGGTGGATC
>NZ_JBHUWC010000129.1:0-11656 GCF_042670225.1 Isoptericola sp. NPDC057191
CCCGACAACCTCTCCAGGGGCAGTCGGACGACGGACCGCCGGCGCTGTTGCTTTGCCCGGGGGCTGGGCCCACGGGACCCTGCACGTCCATCGGGAGACGCCATGACCGACCCGTTCGCCGCCGCGCGGCCGCTGCTCGCCGAGCACGCCGAGATCGAGCGGGAGCTCGCCGACCCGGCCGTCCACGCCGACGCGGGTCGTGCCCGCTCGCTCGGACGCCGGTACGCCGAGCTCAACCAGGTCGCCGCCGCGTTCCGGGCGTGGGAGCAGGCCCGCGACGACGCGGAGGCTGCCGCGGAGCTCGCCGCCGAGGACGAGGCGTTCGCGGCCGAGCTGCCCGACCTGCGCGCCACGGAGGACGCGGCCGCCGAGCGGCTGCGCCGCGTCCTCGTGCCGCGTGACCCCGACGACGCCCGCGACGTCATCCTCGAGATCAAGGCGGGGGAGGGCGGCGACGAGTCCGCCCTCTTCGCGGGCGACCTGCTGCGCATGTACCTGCGGTACGCCGAGCGGCGCGGGTGGGCGACCCAGGTGCTCGACGCGACCGAGACCGAGCTCGGCGGGTACAAGGACGTGCAGGTCGCCGTCAAGGCCCGCCACCTGTCGGACCCGGCCGAGGGGGTGTGGGCGAGCCTCAAGTACGAGGGTGGCGTGCACCGCGTGCAGCGCGTCCCGGTCACCGAGTCGCAGGGCCGCATCCACACGTCCGCGGCGGGGGTGCTGGTGCTTCCCGAGGTCGACGACCCGGGCGAGGTGGAGATCGACCAGAACGACCTGCGGATCGACGTGTACCGGTCCTCGGGCCCGGGCGGGCAGTCGGTCAACACGACGGACTCGGCCGTCCGCATCACCCACGTCCCGACGGGCATCGTGGTCTCGATGCAGAACGAGAAGTCGCAGCTGCAGAACAAGGAGCAGGCGATGCGGGTGCTGCGCGCCCGGCTGCTGGCAGCACGGCAGGAGGCCGCTGCCGCCGCCGCCGCCGACGTGCGCCGCTCGCAGGTGCGCACCGTGGACCGCAGCGAGCGGATCCGCACCTACAACTTCCCGGAGAACCGGATCGCGGACCACCGCACCGGGTACAAGGCATACAACCTCGACCACGTCCTCGCGGGCGACCTGGACCCGGTGGTGCGGTCCGCGGTGGAGGCGGACGAGGCCGCGCGCCTGGCGGCGGCGGGCTCCGATGCCTGACGTCGCGCCGGGGACGGTGGGCGCCGGCGTCCGCTGGGCGGCGGCGCGCCTCGCCGCTGCTGGGGTGCCCAGCCCGCGCGTGGACGCGGAGGTGCTGCTCGCGCACGGCCTCGGCGTCGACCGGGCAGAGCTGCGACGCCTCGCGGTGCTCGACCGGGACCTGCCCGGCGACGTCGCCGCGCGGTTCGCCGCGGACGTCGCGCGGCGGGCGGCGCGGGAACCGCTCCAGCACCTCACCGGCGTCGCGCCGTTCCGGCACCTGGAGCTCGCCGTCGGGCCGGGGGTCTTCGTCCCGCGGCCGGAGACGGAGCAGGTGGCGCAGGTCGCGATCGACGAGGCGGCGCGGGTCGTGGCCCGTGACGGTGCGGCGGTCGTGGTCGACCTGTGCACCGGCTCCGGCGCGATCGCCCTCGCCGTCGCCACCGAGGTCCCCGGAGCCCGCGTCCACGCGGTCGAGCTCGACGCCGCGGCGCACGGCTGGGCGGCGCGCAACGTCGCGGCAGCGGCCGCGGACGGAGGGAGCGACTCCGCGGGAGCCGTCGTCCGGCTGGTCCGCGGCGACGCCCGCACCGCGCTGCGCGACCTGGACGGCACGGTCGACGTCGTCGTCTCCAACCCCCCGTACGTCCCGCCCGGCGCGGTGCCGCGCGACCCCGAGGTCGCCGAGCACGACCCGGGCGTGGCCCTGTACGGGCTGGGGGAGGACGGGCTCGAGGTGCCGCGTGGCGTCACGGCCGCGGCGGCGCGGCTGCTGCGGCCCGGCGGCCTCTACGTGATGGAGCACGCGGAGGTGCAGGCGGCGCAGGCGAGGTCGATGGTCGCGGACGTCCGCGGGTTCGGGCCCGCCGAGACCCGCGACGACCTGACCGGACGGCCGCGGATGGTGGTGGCTCGGCGCCTCGGTGCGGGGCCCGCCGTCCCGGACGTGCGGCAGGGCGCCGGGCGAACCGTGACAGACTGAGCCCGTGAGCAGCGTGCACGACGTCACCGACCCGAACACCTGGGGCCCTGCGATCGACGAGGCGGTGAACACGGTCTCGCGCGGCGGCCTGGTGGTCCTGCCGACCGACACCGTCTACGGCATCGGCGCCGACGCCTTCGACGCGGAGGCCGTCGCGGCCCTGCTCGCGGCCAAGGGCCGCGGCAGGCAGATGCCGCCCCCCGTCCTGGTCCCCGACGTGCGCACCCTCGACGGGCTCGCGACCGAGGTCCCGGACGACGCGCGCAAGCTCGTCGAGGCGTTCTGGCCCGGCGGTTTCACGATCATCCTGCAGGCGCAGCCGTCGCTGCAGTGGGACCTTGGCGAGACGCACGGGACGGTCGCGCTGCGCATGCCCGACCATCCGGCCGCGCTCGCGCTGCTGCGCCGCACCGGCCCGCTCGCGGTCTCCAGCGCCAACGCCTCCGGCAGCCCCGCGGCCCTCGACGTCACGGACGCCCGCGAGCAGCTCGGCGACTCGGTCAGCACCTACCTCGACGGGGGCGACGCGCCCGGTGGCGTCGCGTCGACCATCGTGGACGCGACCGGCGCGCACCTGCGCGTGGTGCGGCAGGGGGCGATCACGCTCGAGGCGCTCAACGAGGTCGCGCGCGTGCGTGGCGTCGACGAGCCCGAGGACGAGCCTGGGGACGAGCCCGGGGCCGACCTGGAGGGCGCCTCTGAGGGCGACTCGGTGGGCGACTCGGGGCGCAGCTCCGAGGGCGGCCCGGCGGCCGGCGCGCCTGCGGAGGAGCCGGCCGGGTGAGGGCGTATCTGCTCCTGATGCTGGTCTCGGCGGCGGTCACGTACCTCGCCACCCCGGGCGCGCGGTGGGTCGCGCGTCGTACGGGCGCGATCTCGGCGGTGCGGGAGCGGGACGTGCACCTGAGGCCCACGCCGCGGCTGGGCGGCCTCGCGATGCTGCTCGGCATCGTCGTCGCGGTGGTCCTGGCCTCGCAGATGCCGTTCCTCGCCGGAGTGTTCGCCACGGGGCCCCAGGCATGGGGGATCGTCGGCGGCGCGACGATCGTGTGCCTGCTCGGCTGGGCCGACGACGTGTGGGACCTCGACTGGATGACGAAGCTCGCGGGGCAGGCCCTCGCCGCCGGCTTCATGGCGTGGCAGCAGGTGCAGCTCACGTCGCTCCCGACGCCTGACGGGCTCTACATCACCTCGTCCCGGCTGTCGCTGTTCGCGACGATCCTCGTGGTCGTGGTGGCGATGAACGCCGTGAACTTCGTCGACGGCCTGGACGGCCTGGCCGCAGGGCTGATCGCCATCGGCGGCGCCGCCTTCCTCCTCTACACCTACGGGCTCACGCAGCAGGCGACGCCGGAGAACTACGCCAACCTGGCGACCCTGATGATGGCGGTGCTCGTCGGCGCGTGCCTCGGCTTCCTGCCGCACAACTTCTTCCCGTCGCACATCTTCATGGGCGACTCGGGGTCGATGGTGCTCGGCCTGGTGTTCGCCGGGGCGGCGATCACCATCACGGGGAACATCGACCCGGTCTCGGCGGGCGACACGCTCTCCGGCGCGCAGCGCGTCCCGCTGTTCATCCCCCTGCTGCTGCCGGTGGCGGTGGTGCTGCTGCCGCTGCTCGACATGGGCATGGCGGTGGTGCGCCGTCTCGCGGCGGGCAAGTCGCCGTTCCACCCCGACCGCATGCACCTGCACCACCGCATGCTGGCCCTGGGGCACTCCCACCGTCGCGCGGTGCTGATCCTGTACGTCTGGGCCGCCGTCTTCTCGTTCGGCGCCGCCGCCCTGGTGATGTGGGAGTGGCAGGTCGTGCTCGTCGGCCTCGGGATCGCCGTCGTCGTGGCGCTGCTGCTCACGCTCGGCCCGCTGCGCACCCGCGGGCGGTTCCTCGACGACGACGTCGCCACCGGGAGCCACCCGGCCGTCGCCGTCGCGTCGGGTGCGCACGCCGCCCCGCAGGTGGCGACGACCCCCACGGCCCCCACGGCTCCCACGACCTCCGCGACCCCGGTCGCCCCCACCCTGACGACGCACGAAGGACGCCCGCGATGACGACGCCCGACACCCCCGGCCCGACGCCCGACCCTGCTCAGGACGCCGTGGCGGCGGACGCGCCCGCCGGCGAGCACGCGACCACCGCCGAGCGGGCCGTGCTCCGCGCCGCGCTGCGGGACACGCTGCTGCTGGTCGGCGCCCTGGTGGTGCTGGGCGGGGGGATCGGCCTGCTGGTCGCGGGCCTGCCCGGGCTCTGGGGCGCCCTCGTGGGCGCGGCGATCGCGGCGTTCTTCTGCGCGACGACGATCTGGTCGATGCTGCGCACGGTCGGGTCGAGCCCCGCCCGGATGGCGGCGTTCGTCATGGGCGCCTGGGTCGCGAAGATCGTCGTCCTGATCGTGGTGCTCGCGCTGCTCAAGAACGCGACGTTCTACGACCCGTGGGTGCTCATCGCGGTGCTCGCCGTGGGAGCGATCGGCTCGGCCCTGCTCGACTACCGCGCGGTGAGCGCCGGCCGGGTGCCCTACGTGCAGCCGTGACGGCGCCCTCTGACCAGGGTGCTTGCGCCGGGCGACGGTCGGTCGCCGGGGGCAACATCGTGCGCTTCTTCACAAGCCGCGGGATCTGGCCGGTAATTCTCCTCCGAGATGTCGGAGCACGGGTGAACATCCGGTAGGCTGTCCGCGAATCCATGACGGCCAGGTCCGATGGCGTGCCCGCCCAGCGGTGGAGCGTCCGGACCGTACGACCTCCGGGAGAACCCCCTGTCTACGCCAGCGATCCCCCTGCTGCTCGCCGCCGAAGGTGACGGCGAGTTCCACGCGCCGACGGTCGCGGACTTCTTCCCCCCGGCGATCTTCTTCGAGGGGACGCCCTTCGAGTTCAACCGGATCATGCTGGTCCGCGTCATCGCCGCCATCTTCCTGCTGACGGTCTTCGTCATCGCTGCGCGCCGGGCGAAGGTCGTCCCCGGCCGGTTCCAGAACATCGTCGAGATGATCCTGGACTTCGTGCGCAACTCGATCGCGATCGAGGTGCTGGGCCAGGAGAACGGCCGCAAGTACTTCAAGCTGATCGCCACGATCTTCTGCACCGTGCTGGTCATGAACATCACGAGCGTCGTGCCGTTCCTCAACATCGCCGGCACCTCCGTGATCGGGCTGCCGATCGTGCTCGCCGCGTGGACCTACGTGATGTACCTGAGCGCGGGCGTCAAGGCGCACGGCGTGGGCGGCTACCTCAAGAACTCCCTCTTCCCGCCGGGCGTGCCGAAGGCGCTCTACCTGCTGCTCGTGCCGATCGAGTTCCTCCAGGTCTTCATCCTGCGGCCGGCGACCCTCGTCATCCGACTGCTGGCCAACATGGTCGCGGGGCACCTCATGCTCGCGATCTGCTTCACCGCCACGTCGTTCTTCCTCTTCGACTCGGCCGGCGCGATGAAGCTGTTCGGCGCGGGCACGTTCGTGGCCGGGTTCGCGTTCTTCCTCTTCGAGATCTTCGTGGCGGCGCTGCAGGCCTACGTCTTCGCGATCCTGACCGCCGTCTACCTCAACATGTCCGTCGAGGCGGAGCACTGACCGTCTCGCGGTACCCGGCCTGAGCCGGACCAGCTCTACCAACTGCACCCCACGAAAGCGACGCCGGGCCACCGAGGCCCGGCGCCCAACCGGAAGGAAACCCAGTGGACGTCACCACCCTCGCCGAGGTCACCGGAAACATCGGCACCGTCGGTTACGGCCTCGCGGCGGTCGGCCCCGGCATCGGCCTCGGCATCCTCATCGGCAAGACGATCGAGGGCATGGCTCGCCAGCCCGAGGTCTCGAGCCAGCTCCGTACCACGATGTTCATCGGTATCGCCTTCGTCGAGGTGCTCGCCCTCCTCGGCCTGGTGGCCGGCTTCATCGTCCCGGCATGATGATCTCCCCCCTGAACCTCGACGCCACCGTGCTCGCCGCGGAGGAGTCCGAGCCGAACATCCTCATCCCGCACTGGCCGGACATCATCTGGTCGCTGGTGATCGTCGTGATCATCGGGTTCGTCTTCTACAAGTACGCTCTGCCCAAGTTCCAGGCTGTCCTGGACGAGCGCACCGCGAAGATCGAGGGCGGCATGGCCAAGGCCGAGCAGGCGCAGGAGGAGGCCGCGGCGGCGCTGGCGGAGTACCACCAGCAGCTCGCCGAGGCTCGTGCGGACGCCGCGAAGACCCGTGAGGAGGCGCGTGCCGAGGGCACCGCCATCGTCGCGGAGCTGCGCACCAAGGCGCACGAGGAAGCCTCGCGCATCGTCGAGACCGCGCACCGTCAGATCGAGGCCGAGCGCCAGACGGCGGCCGTGTCCCTCCGCAACGAGGTCGGCGAGCTGGCCACGGAGCTGGCGTCCAAGATCGTCGGCGAGTCCCTGCAGGACTCCGCACGGCAGTCGCGCGTCGTCGACCGCTTCCTCGACGAGCTCGAGGCCGCGGGCGGCGAGTCCGCGGCGGCGCAGCCGGCGCCGGTCGGCAAGGAGGGCTGATGCGGGGCACCAGCGGAGCATCCCTCAGCGCGGCGCAGGAGCGGTTCGAGCCGGTCCTGCGGTCCGCGGGGGCTGACGCGCAGGCGCTCGGCGAGCAGCTCTTCGTCGTCGTCGGAGCCCTGGACGAGTCCGGTCCGCTGCGGCGGTCGCTCGCCGACCCGTCGCGGGACCCGGAGGACCGTGCGGCCCTCGCCGGCCGCGTGCTGGCCGGTGGCTTCGACGAGCGTGTCGTGGAGCTCGTCACCGGCCTGGCGCGGTCGCGCTGGTCCGGCGACCGGGACCTCGTGGACGCCGTGGACCGCCTCGGGCTCGACGCCATGCTGGCGTCCGCCGAGTCGCGGGGTGCTCTCGAGACGGTCGAGGACGAGCTGTTCCGGCTGACCCGGGCGCTCGTCGGCCAGCGCGAGGCGCGGCAGGTGCTCTCGGACGGCGCGACCGACCCCGAGCGTCGGGCACAGCTGGTCGAGACCCTGCTCACGGGCAAGGTGGACGTCGTCACGCTGGCGCTCGCGCGCCGGGCGACCACCGCCCTGCGCGGCCGCCGCTTCGTGGCGACCCTGCTGTGGTACGGCGAGATCGCCGCCGAGCGTCGCCGCCGCCTCGTGGCCACGGTCACCAGCGGCACCGTGCTCAGCCAGTCCCAGCAGGACCGGCTCGCCGGGCTGCTCGAGCGCGCCTACGGGCGTGCCGTCCAGCTCAACGTCACGGTCGACCCGTCCGTGATCGGAGGCCTGCGTATCCAGGTCGGCGCTGATGTCGTCGACTCCACCGTGCTGTCCCGCCTGGCCGACGCCCGTCGCCGGCTGGCCGGCTGAAACCTTCAGGCCCAGCGCCGGCCCCCGGTCGGCTACGCAGAACGTGAGGCCGCGCATGTCGCGGCCACGACAGGAGAGAGCAATGGCTGAGCTGACGATCCGGCCGGAGGAGATCCGCGCCGCTCTGGACAGCTTCGTGAAGTCGTACGAGCCCGAGGGCGCGGTCAGCGAGGAGGTCGGCCGCGTCACCGTCGCCGCCGACGGCATCGCCTACGTCGAGGGCCTCCCCGGCGCGATGGCGAACGAGCTGCTGCGCTTCGAGGACGGCACGCTCGGCCTCGCCCTGAACCTGGACGTCCGGGAGATCGGCGTCGTCGTCCTCGGCGAGTTCACGGGCATCGAGGAGGGGCAGGAGGTCCGCCGCACCGGCGAGGTCCTGTCCGTCCCCGTGGGCGAGGGCTACCTCGGCCGCGTGGTCGACCCGCTGGGCAACCCGATCGACGGTCTGGGCGAGGTCGAGAGCGAGGGCCGTCGCGCCCTCGAGCTCCAGGCGCCCGGCGTCATGCAGCGCAAGTCGGTGCACGAGCCGCTGCAGACCGGCATCAAGGCGATCGACTCGATGATCCCGATCGGCCGCGGCCAGCGCCAGCTGATCATCGGCGACCGGCAGACCGGCAAGACCGCGATCGCGATCGACACGATCATCAACCAGAAGGCCAACTGGGAGTCGGGCGACCCGGAGAAGCAGGTCCGCTGCATCTACGTCGCCATCGGCCAGAAGGGCTCGACGATCGCGTCCGTGCGCGGGGCCCTCGAGGAGGCCGGTGCGCTGGAGTACACGACGATCGTCGCGGCCCCGGCGTCCGACCCCGCGGGCTTCAAGTACATCGCGCCCTACACCGGCTCGGCCATCGGCCAGCACTGGATGTACCAGGGCAAGCACGTGCTGGTGATCTTCGACGACCTGTCGAAGCAGGCCGAGGCCTACCGTGCCGTGTCGCTGCTGCTGCGCCGCCCGCCGGGCCGCGAGGCGTACCCCGGTGACGTGTTCTACCTGCACTCCCGCCTGCTCGAGCGTTGCGCGAAGCTCTCGGACGAGCTGGGCGCGGGCTCGATGACCGGTCTGCCGATCATCGAGACCAAGGCGAACGACGTGTCGGCGTACATCCCGACCAACGTCATCTCCATCACCGACGGCCAGATCTTCCTGCAGTCGGACCTCTTCAACGCCGACCAGCGCCCGGCCGTCGACGTCGGTATCTCCGTCTCCCGAGTCGGTGGCGACGCGCAGATCAAGGCCATGAAGAAGGTCTCCGGCACGCTGAAGCTCGAGCTGGCGCAGTTCCGCTCGCTCGAGGCGTTCGCGATGTTCGCGTCGGACCTGGATGCCGCGTCGCGCGGCCAGCTCGCCCGCGGTGCCGTGCTCATGGAGCTGCTCAAGCAGCCCCAGTACACGCCGTACGCGGTCGAGGACCAGGTCGCGTCCGTCTGGGCGGGCGTCAAGGGCAAGCTGGACGACGTCCCCGTGGACGACGTCAAGCGGTTCGAGTCCGAGATGCTCGACCACCTGCGCCGCCACACCTCGGTGCTCTCGACGATCGCCGAGACCGGCAAGCTCGAGAAGGACACCGAGGACTCGCTGGCCGCCGCCGTGGAGGACGTCCGTAACGGCTTCCTCAAGGGCGACGGCACCCCGCTGGTCGGCGGCGACGCTGACGGCGAGGCCACCGACGTCGAGCAGGAGCAGCTCGTCGTGCAGAAGAAGGCCTGAGCATGGCCGGTGGATCCCAGCGCATCTACAAGCAGCGGATCAAGTCGACGCAGTCGCTGAAGAAGATGTTCCGCGCGCAGGAGCTGATCGCTGCGTCCCGCATCGGCAAGGCGCGTGCGCGCACCGCCGCGGCGGCACCGTACGAGCGGGCCATCACCCGCGCGGTGTCCGCCGTGGCCACGCACACGTCGACCAAGCACCCGCTCACGAGCGAGCGGCACGACACCGACCGGGTCGCGGTCCTCGTGATCGCGTCCGACCGCGGCATGGCCGGCGCCTACTCGGCGTCGATCATCCGCGAGGGCGAGCGGCTCGTCGCGCAGCTCCAGGAGGCCGGGAAGTCCGTCGACCTCTACGCCGCCGGCCGTCGCGCCGTCTCGTTCTACCGCTACCGCGGGCGCGAGATCGCGGGGCAGTGGTCGTACGGCTCGGACAGCCCGGACGCGGACGTCGCGGCGGAGATCGCCGAGACGCTGCTCGGGTCGTTCCTCGCTCCGGCGGAGGAGGGCGGCGTCGGCGAGCTGCACGTCGTGTACACGCAGTTCGTCAACATGGTCACGCAGCGCCCGCGCGTGGTGCGGATGCTGCCGCTCGAGGTCGTCGAGGGCGTGGCTGTGCCCGGTGAGCACGACGCGTTCCCGCTGTACGACTTCGAGCCGTCGCCGGAGAGTGTCCTCGACGCGCTCCTGCCGCGCTACGTCCGCAGCCGCATCTTCAGCTTCATGCTCGACGCCGCGGCGTCCGAGCTGGCCGCGCGCCAGCGGGCGATGCACACGGCGACGGACAACGCCGAGGACCTGATCCGTACCTACACCCGCCTGGCGAACCAGGCCCGCCAGGCGGACATCACCCAGGAGATCAGCGAGATCGTCTCGGGTGCCGACGCCCTCGCGGCGTCATGACGCCGGCCCTGGCAGCAGCTGAGCCGGCTCTGACGACCGTCCTGACATCCGCAACGTTCCTTTCGAAGCGAGGCAAGCAATGACCGCCACCACCGTGGAAGCCCCGGTCGAGCACCAGAGCGGACCCGGCGTGGGCCGTGTCGCGCGCGTGATCGGCCCCGTCGTCGACATCGAGTTCCCCGAGGACGCGATCCCCGACATCTACAACGCCTTGACGGTCGACATCGACCTGTCGTCGCAGGGCGAGGGCGAGAAGTCCTTCACCCTCATGCTCGAGGTCGCCCAGCACCTCGGCGACGCCCTGGTCCGTGCGATCGCGCTGAAGCCGACCGACGGCCTCGTGCGCGGCGCCGTCGTCACCGACACGGGCGCGCCGATCAGCGTGCCCGTGGGCGACATCACCAAGGGCAAGGTCTTCAACGTGACCGGTGACGTCCTCAACCTCGCTGAGGGGGAGAGGCTCGAGGTTACCGAGCGTTGGCCCATCCACCGCAAGCCGCCGGCCTTCGACCAGCTCGAGTCGAAGACCGAGATGTTCGAGACCGGCATCAAGTCGATCGACCTCCTCACCCCGTACGTGCAGGGCGGGAAGATCGGTCTCTTCGGTGGTGCGGGCGTCGGCAAGACGGTCCTCATCCAGGAGATGATCCAGCGCGTCGCGCAGGACCACGGCGGTGTGTCCGTGTTCGCCGGCGTCGGCGAGCGGACCCGTGAGGGCAACGACCTCATCGCCGAGATGGAGGAGGCCGGCGTCTTCGACAAGACGGCCCTGGTCTTCGGCCAGATGGACGAGCCGCCGGGCACGCGTCTGCGCGTCGCCCTGTCGGCCCTGACGATGGCGGAGTACTTCCGCGACGTCCGCAAGCAGGACGTGCTGCTCTTCATCGACAACATCTTCCGGTTCACGCAGGCCGGCTCCGAGGTGTCGACCCTGCTGGGCCGCATGCCGTCCGCGGTGGGCTACCAGCCGAACCTGGCCGACGAGATGGGCCTCCTGCAGGAGCGCATCACCTCGACGCGCGGTCACTCGATCACCTCGCTGCAGGCGATCTACGTGCCGGCGGACGACTACACCGACCCGGCGCCGGCGACGACGTTCGCCCACCTGGACGCGACCACCGAGCTCTCCCGCGAGATCGCGTCGAAGGGTCTGTACCCGGCGATCGACCCGCTGACCTCGACGTCCCGCATCCTCGACCCGCGCTACGTGGGCCAGGAGCACTACGACGTCGCGACCCAGGTGAAGTCGATCCTGCAGCGGAACAAGGAGCTGCAGGACATCATCGCGATCCTCGGTGTGGACGAGCTCTCGGAGGAGGACAAGACGGTCGTCGCGCGTGCGCGCCGCATCCAGCAGTTCCTCTCCCAGAACACCTACATGGCCAAGAAGTTCACCGGCGTGGAGGGTTCCACCGTGCCGCTGAGCGAGACCATCGAGGCGTTCAAGAAGATCGCCGAGGGCGAGTTCGACCACATCGCCGAGCAGGCGTTCTACAACATCGGTGGCCTCGAGATGCTCGAGGAGAACTGGGCTCGGATCCAGAAGGAGTACGGGGCCTGACGGTCT
>NZ_JBHUWC010000130.1:0-11590 GCF_042670225.1 Isoptericola sp. NPDC057191
GTCCCTTCCCGGCCGGGGGAAGAGACCGGAGCGCTACGTCGAGGTCGCGGAAGTCAGGCCACGCGGGACGCCGGGGCGTTCTCGGCGGTCTTCGCCGGGTCGCGCTCGACGACGCCGCCGAGGACGTCGTCGATGCGGGCCATCAGCTCGGCCGGGATGGTGACGCCGGACGCCTTGACGTTCTCCGCGACCTGCTCGGGCCGTGACGCGCCGACGAGGGCCGCGGCGACGTTGTCGTTCTGCAGCACCCAGGCGACGGCCAGCTGCGCCATCGACAGGCCGAGCTCGTCGGCGACGGGCCGCAGCCCCTGCACGCGGGTGAGCACGTCGTCGTCCAGGAACCGGCGGATGCTCTGTGCGCCACCCTTGGTGTCCGTCGCGCGCGACCCGGCCGGGAGCGGCTGCCCGGGAAGGTACTTGCCCGACAGCACGCCCTGCGCCATCGGCGACCACACGATCTGCGACAGCCCGCACTCCTGCGACGCGGGCACGACCTCTTCCTCGATGACGCGCCACAGCATGGAGTACTGCGGCTGGGAGGAGATGAGCTGGAAGCCGAGGTCCTTCGCCAGCGCGGCGCCGGCGCGGATCTGGTCCGCGGTCCACTCGGAGACGCCGATGTAGAGCGCCTTGCCCTGGCGCACGATGTCGGCGAACGCCTGCATCGTCTCCTCGAGCGGCGTCTCCGTGTCGTAGCGGTGCGCCTGGTACAGGTCGACGTAGTCCGTGCCGAGCCGCTGCAGGGACCCGTTGATGGACTCCATCACGTGCTTGCGCGACAGGCCGGTGTCGTTCGGGCCGCCAGGCCCGGTGGGCCAGTAGACCTTCGTGAAGATCTCGAGCGACTCCCGCCGCTCTCCCGCGAGGGCGTCGCCGAGCACCTGCTCGGCCTTGGTGTTGGCGTACACGTCCGCCGTGTCGAACGTCGTGATGCCGGCGTCGAGCGCCGCGCGCACGCACTGCGTCGCGACGTCGTTCTCGACCTGGGAGCCGTGGGTGAGCCAGTTGCCGTAGGTGATCTCGGAGATCTTCAGACCGCTGTTGCCGAGGTACCGGTAGTTGACCATGCGTCCACCCTAGGACGACAGGTCACTCCGGCCAGACGCCGTGCTTCTTCGACGACGGCTTGGGCAGGCGGGACCGACGGATCTGGAACGCCCGCATGACGGCGTACATCATCGTGCCCTTGGGGACCTCGCCGAACTTCAGCAGCAGCCGCTTCTTGAGGCCGCGCCACAGCAGGAACGCGTCGGCCACGGTGAGCAGCACGACGGCGTACAGCAGCATGAGCACGAGCGCCGAGATGGTGACGTTCCGGCTGAACGCGAGGTTGAGGATGATGAACACGAACGCGACGGGCAGGAAGAACTCGCCGAGGTTCCAGCGCGCGTCCACGTAGTCACGCACGTAGCGCTTGACGGGCCCCTTGTCGCGCGGCGGAAGGTGCCGCTCGTCGCCGGTCTGCATCGCCTTGTACTCGAGGTTGCGCTGCTCCCGAGCCTTCTCCCGCGCCGCCTTCGTCGCCGCCTTGCGGTCGTTCGGCACCAGGGGCCGCTTGTTCGCGGCCTGGGACACGCTGCGCTTCGGGGTGGGACGCCCCTTGCCGGAGGGCGCGCCCGACCTCTCGATCTCGGCGGCCGCGTCGACGGGGTCGGAAGAGTCAGGGGACGACGGCGTCGCGTCGGACTTGTTGCGGGAGAACACGCACCCAGGGTAGTCGAGCGCGCAGGTAGCGTGAGCCGCGTGACCGACACCCACCACACCACCCTGGACGCCGCGTCCCACGACGACGCCACCGCCCTGCGCGCCCACGTCGAGCGGCAGTTCCCCGACCTGCAGGCCGACCTGGAGCGACTGGTGCGCATCCCGAGCGTGTCCGCCGCCGCCTTCGACCAGGCACACGTGGCGACGAGCGCCGAGGCCGTGGCCGCCCTGCTGGGCGACGCGGGACTGCCCGACGTGCGCATCCTGCGCTCCGCGCGCCCGGACGGGACGCCCGGAGCGCCCGCCGTCGTCGCCCGGCGTCCCGCGCCCGAGGGCCGTCCCACCGTGCTGCTGTACGCCCACCACGACGTCCAGCCCCCGGGCGACGCCGCCACCTGGGCGACGGACCCGTTCGAGCCCGTCCAGGTCGGCGACCGGCTCTACGGCCGCGGCGCCGCGGACGACAAGGCCGGCCTGGTCGCCCACGTCGGCGCGCTGCGGGCGCTGGCGGCCCTCGCCGAGGAGGCCGGCGGCGACCTGCCGGTCGGTATCACCGTCTTCGTCGAGGGCGAGGAGGAGTCCGGCTCCCCGAGCTTCCGCCAGTTCCTCGCCGACCACCGCGAGCTCCTCGCCGCGGACGTCATCGTCGTGGCCGACTCCACCAACTGGAAGGTCGGCGTGCCCGCCCTGACCACGTCGCTGCGCGGCCTGGTCGACGGCGTCGTCGAGGTCGAGGTGCTCGCGCACGCGGTGCACTCCGGCATGTTCGGCGGGCCGGTGCTCGACGCGAACACCCTGCTGGCCCGCCTGATCGCGACCCTGCACGACGACGCCGGCAACGTCGCGGTGGCCGGCCTGGTGAGCGCGCCCGAGCCCGAGGTCGACTACGACGAGGCGGCGTTCCGGGCCGACTCCTCGGTGCTCGACGGCGTGACCCTCGCCGGCGAGGGCACGATCGCCGGCAGGCTGTGGGCCAAGCCCGCGCTGTCCGTGATCGGCATCGACGCGACCAGCGTGGCGCACGCGTCCAACACCGTCGCGGCGCGCGCGGCGGCGAAGCTGTCGCTGCGCATCCCGCCCGGCCAGGAGCCGCAGGCGGCCGAGGACGCGCTGCGCGCCCACCTCGAGGCGCGTGCGCCCTTCGGTGCCCGGGTCACGTGGCGCCCGGGGGAGCAGGGACGTGCGTTCCACGCGGCCGACGACTCGGCGGCCATGCGCGCCGCTCGGGCAGCGTTCGCCGACGCGTGGGGCACCGACCCGGTGGACGTGGGCGTGGGGGGCTCCATCCCGTTCATCGCGGACCTGCTCGAGTTCTTCCCCGAGGCCTCCGTGCTCGTGACGGGCGTCGAGGACCCGGACTCGCGGGCGCACGGCGCCGACGAGTCGGTCCACCTGGGCGAGCTGCGCAAGGTCGTCCTGGCGGAGGCGCTCCTGCTGAGCCGGATGGCGACGGCCGGCCACTGACGTCGGGCACTGACGCAGAGCACCGACGCAGCACCGACGCAGCACCGACGTCCTGCGCGCCGCGCCGTCCGCTCAGTCGGGCGGCGCGGCGGCGCGCAGGGCGGCGAGGGCGGCCGGCACGTCGTGGTCACGGCCCTCGTGCAGCGCCGCCTCCAGGTGCCGCGCCGCGGCGGCCAGCTCCGCGTCGCCGAAGGTGCTGGCCGACCCCGTGACCGTGTGGCACAGCCGTTCGGCCTCGTCGCGCACCTCGCGGTCGAGGGGCGCGCCGGGGGCGGAGAGCAGCTCCGCGATCCGCCGGGCCCGGCCGACGTTGCGCTCGTGCGCCCGGCGCGCGAGGACGACGACCGCTTCCCCCAGCCCGCCCTCCGGGTCGGCCGACGTCATGCGACCCACCCGAGCGCCGCGGCGAGCTCGGCCGCCAGCCGCAGAGGGTCGAACGGCTTCGTGAGCACGGCGGCGGCGCCGAGGCCGTCCAGCCGCGAGATGTCCGGCGTCCCGACCTTGGCCGTGAGGAAGACGACCGGCACCTCGCGCAGCTCCGGGACGGCCCGCAGGCGCCCGAGCACGGTGGGACCGTCCAGCACCGGCATCATGACGTCGAGGAGGATCGCGTCCGGCCGCACCCGTCGTGCGACCTCCAGCCCTGCTTCCCCGTCGCCCGCCGTGTGCACCTCGTGACCGCCCACGACCGACAACGCGAGCGCGGCGACCTCTCTGATCGACGGATCGTCGTCGATGACCACCACGCGTCGGCCCCCCGTCGCCACGTGCTGTTTCCCCCCTCGTCAGCCTGACCGGTCGCTCGACCGTACCGCGCCCCGGAGGACGGCGCCCATCGTCGCCCCGGGCGCCCGTGCGGGGGCGGAGCACGCCAACCTCTCCTACTCTCGCCCCATGGGTGACGCGCGACGGGCGACGGCGCGGGCACAGAGCACCTTCGTGCGCTGGTGCTGGGCCGCGGGCGTCGCCGTGCTGGTACTGGTGGTGGTGCTCGCCGGGCCGACGGACCAGGCGGCGCGCGCGCAGCTCTCCCGCTCGGCGATCGCAGCCGCGGGCGTGGTCGCGGCGCTGAGCTGCGGGTGGCGGGCCGTCCGGTCGGCGGGCCGGCGCCGGCGGGCCTGGGGGTTGCTGGCGCTCGGTGGCGTGGTGGGCCTGCTCGGGAACGTGTACGCCGTCCTCGTCGGCGACCCCGACGCGGGAGACGTCGCCTACATCGCGGCTCTCCTGCTCGGCGTCATCGGCCTCTCGCAGTTCCCGACGGTACGCCCACGCGGCCAGGAGCTCGTGCGCATGTTCCTCGACAGCGTCGTCGTCGGCGGCTCGGTCCTGTACATCGCCCTGTTCGCCGTCGTGCTCGAGGGCCGGACCCTGTCCGCGGCACCCTCCCTCACCGCCTACGCGCTGCCGGTCGTCGACGCCCTGCTCGCCACCCTCGCGGTCCTCGTCCTGACCCGGTCCAGCGCCGCGGAACGCGTGCCGCTGGGGCTCGTCGGCATCGGGTTCGTCCTGTACGCCGTGGCGGACGTCACGTTCGCCCTCTTGTCCGCCCAGGAGGGCTTCGCCTTCGGCAGCCCCGTCGACGCCGCCTGGGTGGGCGGATACCTCGCCATCGCGGTCGCCGCGCGCCACCCCGCCGCGTCGGGCAGCCCCGTGGCGTCCGAGCGCCCCGACGGCTCGCCGGTCCTCGGCACCGTCGTGACCTTCGCGATCTTCCTCGCCGCCGCGCTCGTGCGGGTCAGCCAGACCGGGCAGCCCCTCGGCGGCATGGCGAACGCGCTGTGGGTGGGTGTGCTCGTGGCGGTCGTGGTGCGGCAGATCCTCGTGGTCGTCGACAACGAGTCGCTCCGGCACGGCCTCGAACGGCGGGTGGAGCACCGCACCACACAGCTCCGGGCCCTCGCCAGCGAGCGCGAGCGCACCCTCGAGTCGGTGGCGGACGGCATCTACGGCGTGGACACCGACGGCCGGGTGACGTTCGTGAACGCCGCCGGCGCCCGCACCCTGGGCGCCGTGGCCGACGACCTCGTGGGACGGGACGCGCACGCCACGTTCCACGCCCCCGCCGCCGACGGCACCCCGTACCCCGCGGACGGCTGCTACATCACCGAGGCCGTGCGCGACGGCGTGACGGCCACCGCCGAGCAGGACGTCTACCGACGGCTGGACGGCAAGGACGTGCCCGTGGAGGTCGCCGCGAGCCCCCTGCGCGCCGGCGGCACCGTGACCGGGGCCGTCGTGGTGTTCCGCGACGTCACGGAACGGCGCGAGGTGGAGCGCATCAAGGACGAGTTCGTCTCCGTCGTGAGCCACGAGCTGCGCACCCCGCTCACGTCGATCCGCGGCGCGCTCGGGCTCCTCGACAGCGGCGTGCTCGACCGGTCGTCCGAGCAGGCGGCGCGCATGGTCCGCATCGCCCTCACCAGCAGCGAACGCCTCAGCCGCCTGGTCGACGACATCCTCGACGTCGAGCGCATGGACGCCGGGACGACGGTGCTCGAGCTGGCCGACCACCGCGTCGACGCGCTCGTCGCGGCCGCGGTGGACCAGGTGTCGATCCTCGCCGACGACGCGGGCGTCGCCCTGGTGCCGGCCGGCACCGACGAGGTCGTCCACGTCGACGGCGAGCGCATCGTGCAGACCCTCACCAACCTGCTCAGCAACGCCGTGAAGTTCTCGCCGCGCGGCAGCACCGTGCGAGTGCTCGCCACGCCCGTCGGCGAGCTCGTGGAGCTGCGCGTCGACGACGAGGGACGGGGGATCCCGCCCGACAAGCTCGAGGCGGTGTTCCGCCGCTTCGAGCAGGTGGACGCCTCCGACGCGCGCGAACGCGGCGGCACCGGCCTCGGCCTCGCCATCGCCCGGAGCGTCGTGGAGCGCCACGGCGGCCGCACCTGGGCCGAGAGCGCGGGGGAGGGCCAGGGTTCCAGCTTCCGGCTCACCCTGCCGCGCGTCGTCGTGAGCGTGGCACCACCGACCGGGACGTTCGGCGGCTCCCCGTCCGGAGCTGCGGTCGGCGACCCCGCGGCCACGAGGGTGGTCGTCGTCGACGACGACCCCTACGTCGTCGAGGTGCTGCGGTCCGTGCTGGAGCAGCGCGGCTACGACGTCGTCGGCGTCACCGACGGGCGCGCCGCCGTCGACGTCGTCGAGGACGAGCACCCCGCGGCGATCGTCCTCGACCTCGCCATGCCTGGCACCGGGGGCGCCGAGGTGCTGCGGCAGCTGCGGCACTCCGCGGCGACCGCGCAGCTGCCGGTCGTCGTGGTGTCGGGCACGGCGCCCGGGGACGCGCGCGAGACCGCGGCGCTCGCGGACGGCTGGCTCGTCAAGCCCGTCGACCCGGAGCGCCTGGTCGCCACCGTCCGCGAGGTGATCCGGCTGCGGCCGCACCACGAGCGCGTCCTGGTGGTCGAGGACGACGACGACCTGCGGGCCGTCCTGGTGGCCATCCTGGAGAACGGCGGCCTCGTCGTGACGTCGGCCCGCGGCGTCGTGGAGGCACGGGAGGCGCTGGCGCGCGGCGAGGAGCCGGACCTGCTGGTGCTCGACCTGCAGCTCCCCGACGGCTCCGGGCAGGATCTGGTCGCCGACCTGCGGCGGAGGGGCCGCCTGCAGCACGTGCCTCTCGTCGTCTACTCGGGGAGCGAGCTGGGGTCGACGGAGCGGGACGACCTCCGTCTCGGCAGTACCGTCTTCCTCACGAAGGGCAAGAAGGCGCCGGACGCCGTCCTGCGGCCGGTGCTCGACCTGCTCGACGCCGCCGCCGGCCGCACCGGCGACACGCCCCCGACCCACCGACCCTGAGGACCTGATGACCGAGCCCCTGACCATCCGTGTGAGTGCCGGTACCGGCACCGGCCGCACCACGCTCGCCGCGTTCGACTCTGCGCTCGTCGCCGCGGGGGTGGGCGACTTCAACCTCGTGCGCCTCAGCTCGGTGGTGCCGCCGGGCAGCGTCATCCTCGAGGTGGACGGCAGGGACCAGCTGGCGGGTGCCCACGGGGACGCCCTGTACTGCGTGTACGCGGCCGGCTACGCCTCGCTCCCGGGCCACGAGGCCTGGGCCGGGGTGGCGTGGTCGCGGCGCGACGACGGCAGCGGCGCCGGGCTCTTCGTCGAGCACGACGGCCCGTCGCACGAGCAGGTGGCCACCGACCTCGCGCACAGCCTCGAGGACCTCTCCGCGACCCGCGGGGGTGCCTACGCCTCGGACGGTCGCCTGATCACGGGCCTGGCCTGCGAGACGCAGCCGGTGTGCGCCGTCGTCGTCGCGACGTTCAAGCGGGCGGGCTGGGAGGAGCTGGGCGGTGCGCGCTGACGTGACGTTCGAGCCGACCGTCACGGGCGCCGTCGCCGAGGAGTTCTGGCGGCTGTACCTCGAGGCGTTCGAGCCGCTGCGCACGCGTGCCGCCGCGCGTCACGTGCTGCACCGCGAGGAGTTCGACGAGGAGATGGCCGACCCGCGCGTGCTGAAGCTTCTCGCTCACGACGCGGCGGGGGAGCCGGTCGGCCTGACCACGCTCGCCACGGACCTGGCGGCGGTGCCCTGGGTGAGCCCGGAGTTCTTCGCCGCCCGGTACCCCGAGCACGCGGCCCGCGGGGCCGTCTGGTACATCGGGTTCACGCTCGCGCACCCGGGCCGCCGTGCCACGCGCACGTTCATGGACATGATCGACGCCCTCGTCTCGCACCTCGCGGAGCACCGCGTGGTCTGCGCCTACGACGTGTCCCGCTTCAACGACGACTCGTTGCGGTTCGCCGACAACCTGCGGCGCCGCCTGGAGCGCACGCAGGACGTCACGGTGGAGACGGTGGACCGACAGACCTACTACGCGACCACCTTCCACTGACGCCGGGGCCCCGGCGGGCCCGGCGGGCCTGGCGGACCTGGTAGACCTGCCGGACCGTCAGACCCGGCCGACGTCCCGGTGCGCCACGTCTACGGCCCGGGCCCACGCCGCGACGTCCGCGGGCAGCTCGGGGCTCTGGGCCGGTGCGTCGGGGCCCATCAGCGCGACCACCTCGGGGGCGGGGACGCGCGCGTTGCCGGGGCCGAGGAAGCGGCCGGCCACGTAGCCCTTGGCGTAGAGACGGCCGCGGGACGTGAAGACCTGCTCCATGTACACGACGCGCTCGTCCCAGCCGAGCACGCGCGTCGTGATCTCGCACCGGTCCCACAGCTTCAGCGAGCGCTTGTAGGTCATGGTCGACGCGGCGACCACCGGGTACCACTTGCGGTCGCCGATCCTCGCGAACCCGTCGAGGTCGGCGATGAAGTTCGAGCGCGCCACGTCCATCATCTGCAGGTACGAGCCGTTGTTGACGTGCAGGTACAGGTCGAGGTCGCCGGGGTGCACGCGCAGCCGCGTCACGGAGGGGTCGAGCAGGCGCTGGCCGGGGATCGGCTTGCGCGGCCGCAGGGAGGCCCAGGTGAGGTGGATCATTCGGGTCACCTGCGCAGGCTATATCGGCGACCGGCAGTAGCAGATACCTTGCCCGGTCAGACCGGGGGAGCGGGGTCGTACTGGATCGCGCGGCGCACCGCCCGGGCGACCTCCGGTGACTCCAGGCGGGCCACGAGGTGCAGGGCCATGTCGATCCCGGCCGAGACCCCCGCCGCCGTCACGACGTCGCCGTCGTCGACGAACCGGGCCTCCGTGTCCACGACCACGCTCGGGTCGAGCTGGGCCAGGTCGTCGTAGTGGTCGTGGTGCGTCGTCGCCGGGCGCCCGGCGAGGAGCCCGGCCGCCGCGAGCACGAGCGCCCCCGTGCACACGCTGGCGAGGATCGGTGTCTGGACGCGCACCTGTCGCAACCACTCGAGGTGCGCCGGGTCGTCGACGAGGGCGCGTGTGCCCCAGCCGCCCGGGTGGACGAGCACGTGCAGCGGCCCGACGTCGTCGGCGGAGCGCGCCGGCACGAGCCGCAGGCCCTTCGCGAGGCGTACCCCGGCACCTTCGCGCGAGAAGGTGCTCACGTGCGGCTTCAGGGCGGAGTGCTGCTCCCAGGCGGCGAGCACCTCGAACGGCCCGACGACGTCGAGCTCCTCCGCCTCGTCGAACACGAGGATGCCGATGTGGAGGCCACCGTCGGTGCTCATGCCTTCTCCCGTGTCGTGCGGGCCGGCGCGCGGCCCGGTCGTCAGATCCCCGGCAGCGCCAGCATCTGGTCGAGCGCGACGCGGGCCCAGTGGGCGTCGTCGGCGTCGACCACGATCCGGTTGACCACCCGCCCCTCGGCCAGCGACTCCATCGCCCACACCAGGTGCGGCAGGTCGATGCGGTTCATGGTCGAGCAGAAGCAGACGGTCGAGTCGAGGTAGTGCACCTGCTTGTCCGGGTGCGCCTTGGCGAGACGCCGCACCAGGTTGAGCTCGGTGCCGATCGCCCAGGAGCTGCCCGGCTCGGCGGACTCCAGGGCCTTGATGATGTACTCCGTCGAGCCGACCCGGTCGGCGGCGGTGACCACCTCGTGCTTGCACTCCGGGTGGACCATGACCTCGACGCCGGGGACCTTCGCCCGGACGTCGTCGACGTTGCGGGCCGAGAACCGTCCGTGGACCGAGCAGTGCCCGCGCCACAGGATCATGCGCGCGTCCCGCAGCTGCTGCTCGGTGAGGCCGCCCAGCGGCTTGCGCGGGTCGTACACCACGCAGTCGTCCAGGCTCAGGGCGAGCTGGAGGACGGCGGTGTTGCGGCCGAGGTGCTGGTCGGGCAGGAACAGGACCTTGCCGGTGCCGTCGACGCCGCCGACGCGGTCGAAGGCCCAGCGCAGGGCCACCTGGGCGTTGGACGACGTGCACACGGTGCCGCCGTGGCGGCCGGTGAACGCCTTGATCGCCGCGGACGAGTTCATGTAGGTCACCGGCACCGTGTCGTCGGCGATCCCGACGTCCTGCAGCACGGCCCAGGCCTCCTCGACCTGGCCGATCTCCGCCATGTCCGCCATGGAGCACCCGGCGGCGAGGTCGGGCAGCACGACCTGCTGCGCGTCCGAGGTCAGGATGTCGGCGCTCTCCGCCATGAAGTGCACGCCGCAGAACAGCACGAACTCGGCCTCGGGCCGGGCGGCGGCCTCGCGCGCGAGCTTGAAGGAGTCGCCGGTGACGTCGGCGAAGTCGATGACCTCGTCGCGCTGGTAGTGGTGCCCCAGCACGAAGGCGCGCTCGCCCAGGGCGGCGCGCGCGGCGCGCGCCCGGTCCACCAGGTCGGGGTCCGAGGGCGCGGGCAGCGCCCCCGTGCACTCGACGCCGCGCTCGGAGGCGAGGTCGCGGCCCTGGCCCAGCAGCAGGAGCGCGGAGGGTGCGGGCTCGACGAAGCCGGTCGAGGTGCCCGCGATGTCGTTCAGCAGGGTGGTCACCCGCTCATGTTTCCACAGCGCACGCGTGCGCGACGTCGTCCGTCCGGTCCGGGATGCCCCGCTGGGCGCCGCTGGGTGCCGGGCCTGTGCCACGATCGCTGGATGCACGTGCTGCTCTGCGTCGGCGAGGACGCCGACACCCTGGCCCCCGAGCTCGCGTCGGCGTGGCGCGCGGGCGCGCCGTCGTGCGAGGTGGAGCCCGTCGTCGTGCCGGTCGCCGTCGCGCCCCGGCACGACGTACCTGCCGGGGTGTTCGTCCCCCTCGACGCGCTGGGACTGGGGTCGGTGCCCGCGCCGGGGCCTGGCCCCCTGGCAGAGGCCGCCGGTGCGGCCGACGTCGTGGTCGTGCACCTTCCTGTGCTGGACGGGACGACACTGCACGAGGGGCTCCTGGCCGACGCCGTCCGCGCCGCCGCGCCGCAGGCGGTCCCGGTGGTGGTGCTGGCGGGGCGCAGCGAGGTCTCCCGGCGGGAGTGGTCCGGGGCGGGGGTCAGCGGGGTGCACGAGACCGGGCCGGACGTCGTGGCGGCGACGGTGCGCGTCGCGCGCACGTGGGCGCCGTCGTGGTCCTGAGGCCGGGCGACGGCATCCGGGTGACGGCATCGCGCGACATGTCCTGTGGGCCGCGTCATCGCGCCCGCCAGATTCGCGCGTAGGATCGGGAACAGCCGCAAAGGTCCGCCTGTTGGAGGAAGCATGACCGACACCACCGAGATCGCCACGCACGGCGTGGACCTGTCCGACGTCGCCGCCGACAAGGTTCGCAGCCTGCTCGAGCAGGAGGGCCGCGACGACCTGCGTCTGCGCGTGGCAGTCCAGCCCGGCGGCTGTTCCGGCCTGATCTACCAGCTGTACTTCGACGAGCGCCTGCTCGACGGGGACGCGCTGCGCGAGTTCGACGGCGTCGAGGTCGTCGTGGACCGCATGAGCGTGCCCTACCTCGAGGGCGCGAAGATCGACTTCGCGGACACGATCGAGAAGCAGGGCTTCACGATCGACAACCCGAACGCCGGCAGCTCCTGCGCCTGCGGCGGCTCCTTCAGCTGAGTCGCTGAATCTGGCC
>NZ_JBHUWC010000131.1:0-11518 GCF_042670225.1 Isoptericola sp. NPDC057191
CGGGCGAGGGGCGGGAGGGTCAGCGCGTGGCCTTGAGCGCCTTGGCGACCGGCGAGCGGTCCGCGAGGGCGGAGGTGACGCGGTCCAGGTAGATCGCGAGGAACACGACCGCGAGGCCGGCCTCGAAACCGAGGGCGATGTCGACGCTCGACAGCGCGCCCACGACGTCGCCGCCGAGGCCGCCCGCGCCGACCATGCCGGAGATCACGACCATCGACAGGGCCAGCATGATCACCTGGTTGACGCCCGCCATGATGGTGGGCATCGCCAGCGGGATCTGGATCTGGCGCAGGATGCGGCGGTCGGTGGAGCCGAACGCGCGGCCGGCCTCCACCACCTCGGAGTCGACCTGGCGGATGCCGAGCTCCGTGAACCGGACCCCGGGGGCCAGGGCGAACACGATGGTCGCGATGATGCCGGGCACGGGGCCGGTGAGGAAGATGACGACCGTCGGGATCAGGTAGACGAAGGCGGGCATCGTCTGCATGAAGTCGAGGATCGGCCGCACGACGCGCGAGACGTGTTCGTTGCGCGCCGACCAGATCCCGAGCGGGATGCCGATCAGGAGCGCCACGACCGACGCGAGCAGCACGAGCGCCAGGGAGTCCATGGCGTTGTCCCACTGGTCCATCGAGGCGATGAGCACGAAGCCGATCAGCGAGCCGAGGGCGAGCTTCCACCCGCGCGCCCAGAACGCGATCGCGGCGAGCACGAGGGCCACGACGAAGAACGGCGGGGTGCTGAGCACCCAGTCCAGACCGTCGTAGATCGTCTCGAAGAAGGTCTTGACGGCGTCGAAGAGCGGGTCGAAGGTGTCGGTGACCCAGTCGATCGCGGTCTCGATCCAGTCGCCGACCGGGATGCGGGGCACGAGGGTGTCGGTGGTGGCGGCGGCGATCATGCCGGGGCTCCTTCGGTCGTCCCGGCGGGTTCGTCGTCGGCCGGTGCCTGTCGCGACATCTCCTGCGTCTTCTCCGGCGTGGAGACGTTGCCGTTGTCGACGGCCTCCCCGGCCATGGCCTCGAGCAGCGTCACGCGCGGCACGACGCCGACGAGGCGACCCTCGTCGTCGACCACCGCGAGCGGCACGGCGGACTCGGCGGCCGGCGCGAACAGTTCGGCGATCGGCGTGTCCTGGTGCACCGACGTCACGTCGGCGTCGATGAGGCCGGCGAGCTTCTCGACGCCCTCCTTGGTGGCGCGCACGGCGTCGTCGGCGCGGACCAGGCCCTTGAGCACGCGGCGGCGGTCGACGGCGAACGCGCCCGACACCTCGGCCTCGCGCATCTCGCGAGCCGCCTGGCGGGGCCCTCCGCCGGCAGGCACCGTGAGGCGCGGGCGCTGCATGACGGTCGAGGCGGTGAGCACGCGCGCCCGGTCGACGTCCGCGACGAACTTCTCGACGTACGAGTTCGCCGGGTCGGACAGGATCTGCTCGGCCGTGCCGATCTGCACGATGCGGCCGTCGCGCATGACGGCGATCCGGTCGCCCAGGTGCATGGCCTCGTTGAGGTCGTGCGTGATGAAGACGATCGTCTTGCCGAGCTTCTCCTGGAGCTCCAGGAGCTGCTCCTGCATCTCGGAGCGGATGAGCGGGTCGAGGGCGCTGAACGCCTCGTCCATCAGCAGCACGTCCGTGTCGGCCGCGAGGGCGCGGGCCAGCCCGACGCGCTGGCGCATGCCGCCGGAGAGCTGGGAGGGCAGGGAGTCCTGCCAGCCGGAGAGGCCGACCAGGTCGAGCGCCTGCCGTGCCTTCTCCTGCCGCTCCGTCTTCCCGACGCCCTGGATCTCCAGGGGGTACGCGGCGTTGTCGAGCACCGTGCGGTGCGGCAGCAGCGCGAAGTGCTGGAAGACCATGCTCACCCGGGTGCGACGCAGCTCGCGCAGGCGCTTGCCGTCCACGGTCGCGAGGTTGGCGTCCCCGAGGAGGACGTCGCCCGCGGTCGGGGTCCACAGGCCGTTGAGCATGCGGATCAGCGTCGACTTCCCGGAGCCGGAGAGGCCCATGACGACGAAGATCTCGCCGGGGGCCACGTCGAAGGACGCGTCGATCACGGCGGCGGTCCCGTGGTTCTTGACCTCGTCACGCGTCGCGCCTGCCTGGAGGCGGCGCACCGCCTCGGCGGGCTTGGGACCGAAGACCTTGTAGACGCCTCGCACCGAGACCGCGGGGGTCACCGCGGGCGTCTCGGCGGGCGTTGTGGTGGTACTGCTGTCTCCCGACATACGGGCAGGGCTCGCCACCTTCCATCACGTTCGGATGTACCCACGGTTCGCCGGGCGGTGCGTCGAGCACCGGTCACGGGTTCCCGTGCTTCCGCGGTTCCGGTGGGCACAAGGGCATCAAGCACCCTCCTATGCCGACGGGCGCCGTGGCGAACCGAGAAGGTGCGTCCGATCTGCGGGGTTATTCCTTGTTGTCCTGGGGATTCACTGCCTTTTGGCTGGTCAGCACACTGCACTGATCGTTACCTGAATGTGATCTAAAGCGTGACGCCCGTCACAATTCAGGCGCCAAGAGTGTGGCGCGGGCCACGATCCGGCAGGTCTGGCAGGAATGCGCCTGGTGAAGAGAGGACCAAAAAAGCGCAAGTTCTACGTCTATCACGGTCACGACCGGGGCGGGTTCGCGCCCGCCACGGCGGCGGCGCAGCACCGTCGCGGCCCGGGTGAAATCCGCTCCGGGAGCGGGTGAAAAAATTGCCCCGGGCGGGACCTGGTCCCCAGAAGGGTGCCCCGGGACTCATACTCGGCGCAGCACCGCCAGAGCCCGCCCGACGCGCGCCGCGGCGACCGGCACTGACGCCGACGTGGCCCCGTGGCCGTGCCTCACCCTCGCCGGCCGACCCCTCGGCCGGCACGAGTCCCGGAGGACCCGTGGAACTTGTCCTGCCCGTCCGCGCGCGACACCGCGCGCGGACGACGGCGCTCGTCGCCGCCCTCTCCCTCGTGGTCGCGCCGCTGGTGGTCGCGCCCGCCGCGGTCGCCGCGACCGACCCCTCGCCCACCGGCCAGGTCGCCGTCGAGCAGCCCGAAGACCCGACGTCGCCCACCACCGCGACCGACGTCGTCGCGCCCGCACCCGAGCAGCTCACGCTGACGGGCACGCTGCGCGTCGGCGAGCAGGTCTCCGTGGACCCGCGAGCGGACCTCTGGACGCCCGCGGGCGCCGAGCTGGCCTACTCCTACCGCTGGCTCGCCGACGACCAGGAGCTCGCGGGGCAGGACGGCACCCTGGTCGTCCCTCCGGACGCCGTCGGACGGGTGTTGAGCGTCGAGATCACCGGGACGGCGCCTGACGGTGCCTCGTCCGCGTCGGTCGTCGTGCCGGCCGCCGCCGCCGTCGCGCCCGGCGTGATCACCCCCGGGGAGCTCGGGATCACCGGCGACCCTCGGGTCGGCGAGTCGCTCACCGCGGTGGCGGGGGCCTGGGCCCCGGCGGTCCAGCCCACGTTCGAGTGGCGCCGTGGTGACGTCGTCGTCAGCACGGGCGACACCTACGTGCCCGTCGTGGACGACCTCGGCAGCCCCCTCACCGTCGTCGCGAGCGGCACGGCCGAGGGCTACGAGCCCGCCACCGTCACGGCGACGACCGCCGCCGTGACGGCCGGGACGATCGCCGGCGACGCGCCGGCCCTGTCGGGCACGGTCCGCGTCGGCAGCCGCATCACGGTCGTGCCGGGGCAGTGGCCCGCCGACGCGACCCTCACCTACCGCTGGACCGTCGCGCGGGCGACCGGCACCGCGACCGTCGCGACCACGGCGTCCTACACGCCGACGGCGGACGACCGCGGCAGGCTCCTGACGGTCGCGGTCACCGGCACGCGCCCGGGCTACGAGACCACGCGGACCACCACGCCCGTGACCGTCGGGGCCGGCGTCCTCACCGCCCCCACGCCGACGCTGTCGGGCACCGTCCGCGTGGGCTCCAAGGTCACGGCCCACCGGGGCACCTGGACGTCCGGCACCGCCGTGACCTACCGCTGGTACGCCTCGGGCGCGGCGATCTCGGGGGCGACGGCGTCGACGTACACCCCCTCCGCCGCCGTCAAGGGCAAGAACCTCACGGTCCGCGTCACCGGCACCAAGGCGGGCTACACCACGACGTACCGCACGAGCGCCGCCACCAGGGTCGCAGCCGGGGTCCTGACCGCGCCGCGGCCGAGGATCAGCGGCACCGTCCGCGTCGGCGCCAAGGTCTCTGTCGCGAAGGGGACCTGGAAGCCGTCGGCGTCCACCTACCGCTACCAGTGGCGGGTCAACGGCACGAAGATCCGGTGGGCGACGAGGTCGACCTACACGCTGCCGTCGAAGTACGCGGGCAAGAAGCTCACGGTGACCGTCACCGGGAGCCGTGCCGGCTACACGACCAGGTCGGTCACCAGCGCGGCGTCGACCGTGCTGCGCGTGTACTCGAAGACGTCCGCACCGAAGATCTCGGGCAGCGCGCGCGTCGGCTCCACCCTCAAGGTGAGCAGCCGTGGCACGTGGACGCCGGCGCCGTCGTCGTGGCGCTACCAGTGGCGGGCGAACGGCACGCCCATCAAGGGCGCCACGCGGTCGTCGATCAAGCTCGCGGGCGCACAGTACGGCAAGCGGATCTCCGTCACGATCAAGGGCGTCCGGTCGGGTTACTACCCCACCGCGCGCACCTCCGGGGCGACCGCACGCGTGACCGTGCCCGCACCGGTGCTGACCAAGAACGGCGTCTACAAGGTCGGCACCCAGATCAAGGCGGGCACGTACGTGGCGCCCGGGTCCTCGTCGGGCTGCGTGGTCAAGCGTCTCGACGGGTCCAAGAAGATGGTCTGGGCGGGGCTCACCTACGGGCAGACGATCGTGACCGTCCGGAGCACCGACAAGTACTTCTCCACCACCGGCTGCGGCACCTGGCGGCGGTACGCGGCCTACGGGGCGGTGCGGACGTCGACGCCCGCCGACGGCATCTACAAGGTCGGCACCGCCGGCGGCCAGCTGAAGCCCGGGCTCTACCGCACGGCCGGCCCGGCCTTCTCCGACGACGTCTGCTACGTCGCCGCGCTCAACGGCTTCGCCATGACGCACGCCGCGATCGACGAGTCCACCGAGTTCACGGGCGGCGGCTACTGGCGGGTCCTGCCCGGCGACGTCGGTTTCGAGGCGTACGGCTGCTCCTGGCGGCGCGTGTCGAACTGAGCGGGGGAGGGCGGCGCGCCGGCGGTGCCGGGAGCGCCGCCCTCCTGGGTGCGGCGAAGATCACCCGGGCCACACCGGGTGAAGTCGGGCGACGACGGATCAGGCACGGGCGGAGCGCTCACATACTTGACGCGCGACACCATCGCCCCGGCGGACGTCCCGTCGACGTCCGTCCGCCGGTCGGACCGGTGTCGTACCACCGCACCTGCCGACCATCCGTCGGCGCACCCCAGGAGAAGCCCGTGAAGCAGACCTCGCCCGCGCGTCGTGGCGGCCGCCTCGCCGCGATCGTCACGACCGTGACGCTGCTGGCGGCACCGCTCGCCGTCGTCCCCGCCACGCTCGCTGCGCCGACGGCGGCCGCGGTCACCACCCAGGTGACGATCAAGAAGATCGGCACCAAGACCGCTCCGTACCAGAGGAAGGTGACCGTCCGGCCTCGCGTGTCCGCCACGGGCCACGTCTCCGTGAGGTCCAAGACGCTCACGGTGAAGAAGTCCGGCACGACGGTCGCCAAGAACAAGAAGGCCGTCGCGTTGAAGGCGGGCACCTACCGCGTGACGACGCGGGTCGCGTACAAGACGTACCGGCTCACGTCGTCGCGAGCGAAGGTCTGGTCCGCGACGAAGGTCAGGACGAAGACGCAGACCCTTCTCGTCAGGCAGGGCAAGAAGCCGTCGCGCACCACGCCCGTCAGCGAGTACAACTGCCCCAGCTGGGCGCCGATCAAGGGCAACCAGACGACGTCGCACTCGACGGACTGGATCTACCACGTGCCGGGCGGCCGGTACTACAAGGTGACGAAGCCGGAGGAGTGCTTCACCACCGAGGCCGCAGCGCGGAACGCGGGCTACCGCAAGTCCAAGCTCTGACGCTCGCGTCCCTCGTGCACGAGGCCGGCACCCTCGCGGGTGCCGGCCTCGCTGCGTCCCTGGCGCGCCGCGGACTACCCTGGGTGCTGGCCCGCCGTCGACGACGGCCGCGGAGCCACGCGCAGACGGGAGCCCCCAGCGCGACCGACATGAACCCGAGACGTCCAGGAGGGCGACCATGTCCACGACCGCTGAGGCACCCGGCACCACCGGCTTCGACGAGGCCCCCGGCCGCTACAAGGTGCGCTCCCTCGCCCTCGCGGAGGCAGGACGGCACCAGATCCGGCTCGCCGAGCACGAGATGCCCGGCCTGATGGCCCTGCGCGCCGAGTTCGGCGAGGAGCAGCCGCTGGCCGGTGCCCGCATCGCCGGCTCGCTGCACATGACGGTGCAGACCGCCGTCCTCATCGAGACGCTCGTGGCGCTCGGCGCCGAGGTCCGGTGGGCCAGCTGCAACATCTTCAGCACGCAGGACGAGGCCGCGGCCGCGATCGCCGTCGGCCCGCACGGCACCCCGGCCGACCCGCAGGGCGTGCCCGTCTTCGCCTGGAAGGGCGAGAGCCTCGAGGAGTACTGGGACTGCACCGAGCAGATCCTGGTGTGGCCGGGCACGCAGGACGGCACGGAGAACGGCCAGGGCGGCCCCAACCTGATCCTCGACGACGGTGGCGACGCCACGATGCTCGTGCACCTGGGGCTGCAGTACGAGCGCGCGGGCGTCGTGCCGCCCGACACGCTGCCTGGCGAGCCCGACCACACCCACGAGATGAACGTGGTGCGCGGCGTGCTGCGCCGGGCGCTCGAGTCCGACCCCCTGCGCTGGACGACGGTCGCGCAGAGCATCGGCGGCGTCACGGAGGAGACGACGACGGGCGTGCACCGGCTCTACCACCTCGCGGAGGCGGGCGAGCTGATCTTCCCGGCGATCAACGTGAACGACTCGGTGACGAAGTCCAAGTTCGACAACAAGTACGGCATCCGCCACTCGCTGCCGGACGGCATCAACCGCGCCACCGACATCCTCATCGGCGGCAAGGTCGCGTTCGTCTGCGGGTACGGCGACGTCGGCAAGGGCGCGGCGGAGGCGTTCCGCGGCCAGGGCGCCCGCGTCATCGTGTCCGAGGTGGACCCGATCTGCGCGCTGCAGGCCGCGATGGACGGCTTCCAGGTGGCGCGGCTCGACGACGTGGTCGGCGAGGTCGACTTCGTCATCACGACCACCGGGAACAAGGACGTCGTGCGCGTCGAGCACATGCTCGCGCTCAAGGACAAGGCCGTCGTCGGCAACATCGGGCACTTCGACAACGAGATCGACATGGCCGGGCTCGCGGCCGTGCCGGGCGTCGTGAAGACCGAGATCAAGCCGCAGGTGCACGAGTGGACGCTGCCCGCCGCGGACGGGCGCCGCGAGCGGTCGATCATCGTGCTGTCGGAGGGCCGCCTGCTCAACCTGGGCAACGCGACCGGCCACCCGTCGTTCGTCATGTCGAACTCGTTCGCCAACCAGGTGATCGGGCAGATCGAGCTGTTCGTCGACATGGCGCGCCCCGCCGATGAGCGCCAGTACGAGCGCCAGGTCTACCGCCTGCCCAAGGTGCTCGACGAGAAGGTCGCGCGCCTCCACCTCGACGCCCTCGGCGTGCGGCTCACCGAGCTGAGCAAGGAGCAGGCCGAGTACCTCGGCGTGCCGGTCGAGGGCCCGTACAAGGCGGACCACTACCGCTACTGACGGGCGCCCGTCCCGGCACGGGGGACATCCCCCGTGCCGGCGGGCGGCGGTCCGGGTACCGGTGCGGCGCCGTCGGCGGCAGGCTGGAAGCATGACCAGCATGACGTCCACCGACGGCCCCGCCCCGGAGACCGCCGCGCCCCGCACGACGGAGCAGGCTCCGGCGTCCCCGCGCGCCACGGCCGGCGCGCCGCCGTTCCTGCTCGCGCCCTTCGACGGCCGCACCTGGCGCGCCTACGGCTTCCTGTGGCTCGCGCTACTGCTGGCGCCGTTCGCGTTCACGTACGCGATCTTCACCGTGTCCTTCATGGCGGGCATCGCGGTCACGGTCGTGGGCCTGTTCGTGGCGGGCGGCGTGCTCGTCGGGGCGCGCGGCTGGGGCTCGATGTACCGCCGGATGGCGGTGCGCTATCTCGGCGTCGAGATCGCGGAGCCGGCGCCGCGCACGCCGCGCCGCGGCTTCTGGCGCCGCCTCGGCGGGATGCTCGGCGACGCGACGGCCTGGCGCGCCCTGCTGTACATGTTCCTCACGTTCCCGCTCGCGATCGTGTCGTTCGTCGTGAGCACGACGCTCCTCGCCGTCGCCCTCGGCGGGATGACCCACTGGTTCTGGTCGCGCTGGCTGCCGCTGCAGCAGGCGGGCGACGGCACCTGGCACCGGGGGGCGTCCTTCGGCACCGACTGGTTCGTGGACACGCCGTCGCGCCAGCTCCTGCTCGTGGCCGGCGGGGTGGTGCTGCTGTACCTCTGGCCGCAGGTGCAGTCCCTGTTCGCCGGCCTGTTCCGGCTGCTGGCGGTCGGCCTGCTCAGCCCCACGAAGGCCAGCATGCGGGTCGCCTACGCCGAGCGGGCCCGGGCGGTCACGGTCGAGGACGCGGACGAGCGTCTGCGCCGCATCGAGCGCGACCTGCACGACGGCACCCAGGCGCACCTGGTCGCCGTGGCCATGCAGATCGGCGAGGCGCGCGAGCTGCTGCGCGACGGCGCGAACGGCGTCGACACGGCCGAGCTCGCCGCCGTCCTGGAGACGGCGCACTCCAGCACGAAGGACACGCTGGCGGAGCTGCGGGAGCTCGCGCGAGGCATCCGTCCCCCTGCGCTGGACGCCGGGCTCGCCGTCGCCCTGGAGACCCTCGCCGCGCGCGCCGCCCTGCCCGTGCGCGTGCACGCCGTCGGGCTCGACGCGGCGAACCTACCGCCGAGCGTCACGGCCATCTCGTACTTCGCGGTGGCGGAGCTCGTCGCCAACGCGACCAAGCACGCCCGCGCCACCGGCGTGGACGTCGTCGCCGGCGTGGAGCCGGTCGCCGACGCCGCCACGGGTGCGGCGGTGCGCGCCCTCGTGCTGCGGGTGCACGACGACGGCGTGGGCGGTGCCGCCGTGCGCGCCCCGGACGCCTCGGGCCGTGGCAGCGGCCTCGCCGGCCTGACCGACCGCCTCTCCGGCGTGGACGGCACGCTCGCGGTGGTCAGTCCCGCGGGAGGGCCTACGGTGATCACCGTGACCATCCCGCTGCCTGCCCCGGCCCCCGCCCGATGACGGCCGACGGCCCCGCCGGGTCGCGCGGTCTGCGCGTCGTCGTCGCCGAGGACTCCGCCATCCTGCGCGACGGCCTCGTCGCGCTGCTGTCCCGCCGCGGGTTCGACGTCGTCGCGGCCGTGCCCGACGGCGACGCCCTGGTGCGCGAGGTCACGACGCTCGCCGCCGCGGGAGCGCTGCCCGACGTCCTCGTCGCCGACATCCGCATGCCCCCGTCCCACACGGACGAGGGCCTGCGTGCCGCGGAGGCCTTGCGGGCCGCCCACCCGGGGCTGCCGGTGCTGGTGTTCTCGCAGTGGGTCGAGACGCGCTACGCGTCGCGCCTGCTCGAGGGCGACCCGCGCGGGGTCGGCTACCTCCTCAAGGACCGGGTGGCCGACGTCGGGGACTTCGTCGCCGCGCTCGGGCGCGTCGCCGCGGGGGAGACCGTCCTGGACCCGGAGGTGGTGCGTCAGCTCATGGGCGCGCACCGCTCGCCGGAGGACGGTGTGGCGCGCCTGACGCCCCGCGAGAAGGAGGTGCTCGAGCTGATGGCGCAGGGCCGCTCCAACGGCGCCATCGCCGAGTCGCTGTTCCTGTCCTACGGGGCGGTGGAGAAGAACGTGGCCGCGATCTTCACGAAGCTCGACCTGGCGCAGGACTCGGCAGACCATCGGCGCGTGCGCGCCGTGCTGCGGTACCTCGGCGTCGACGCCTGACCGGCGACCTGTCAGAGCCAGGTGCGGGTATACCCCGCCCTGGCTCTGACAACGTGCGTGCGCGCCGACCTGTCAGAACCACGGGCGGCCATAGCAGGTCCTGGCTCTGACAACTCTGGGCGGGGGACGTCCCCCGCACCGACGCGGGGGAGACGCCGCGCGCGGCGGGGGTCAGGCCCATGTCGGACGACGTCGCAGGTCACGAGGCTGAGGGGGTCCCTCTCGCCGAGCCTCAGGAGCAACCGTGGCCGTCCTCGACGCCCCCGCCCCACCCGTCCCGACCGCGCCGCCGATCGTTACGCGGCCCCGTCCCGCCGCGCCGGCCGCCCCGCTCCGGGCGCGCCGCCGCAGCACCCCGCGCGACCCGTTCGTCGACGTCGTCCGGGCGATGGGCACCGTCGGCGTGGTGCTGCTGCACTGGCTGATGGCGGAGGCGGCGTGGGACGGCCGCACGCTGCACGTCGGCAACGCCCTCGGCCACGGCGCCGGCTGGCTGGTGACCTGGCTCCAGCCGCTCGCCCTCCTCTTCTTCGCCGCCGGCGCCTCCGCCGGGTACCAGCGCGGCACGACGGCGACCGTCGGCCGTGGCTGGGCCGGCGCCGTCGTCGCCCGGCTGCGGGCGATCGCGCGGCCCGTCGGCGCGTTCGCCGGAGCGTGGGCGCTCGCGGTCGCCGCGCTGCTCGCCCTCGGCGTGCCCGACGACGCGGTCTGGCGGATGGCGCGGATGGCGCCGCAGCTGCTGTGGTTCCTCGGCGTGTGGGTGGTGCTCATGGCGCTGACGCCGCTGTTCCGGGCCGCGTGGGAGCGCTGGCGCTGGGGCGCGCTCGGCGCGGCCGTGGCGCTGCCGCTGGCCGTCGACGCGCTGCGTTTCGGCCTGCCGAACGACGTCACCGCCGGACTCGCCTGGGCCAACGTGCTCCTCGCGTGGGCGGCTCCGTACCTCGCCGGGGTCGCGTACGCCGCTGAACGCGGCGCCCCGCACCGCCCGGCGCACCCCCGCGGCCCTCGGGGCGGCCGGCTGCTGCTCGCCGCCGGCGCCGTCGCCGCCGTGGCCGGGATGGCCGTGCTCGTGGCGGTGGGCCCGTACCCGCCGAGCATGATCGGCATGCCCGGCGACAAGATCTCCAACCTCGGCCCGCCCACGGCACCCGTCGTCCTGCACGCCGTCGCGCAGGTCTGCCTCGTCCTGCTGTTCCGTGCGTCGCTGGTGCGCCGGGCCGGCACCGCTGCCGGTCAGCGCGTCGTCGGGGCGCTGGCGCGCCGGTCGATGACGGTCTACCTGTGGCACCTCACGGCGATGTTCGCCGTCGTCGGCGTCGCGCTCCTCGGCCTCGGGCAGCGGCTGCCGGTCGCCTGGGGTGCGGACTGGTGGGCGTCGCGGCCGGTCTGGTTCGCGGCCTTCCTGCTGACGCTGCTCGGGCTCGTGCGCCTCTTCGGCCGGTTCGAGGACCGCCCTCGCCGCTAGCTGTGGGTACGAAGAAGGTCAGAATTCGATGACGAATTC
>NZ_JBHUWC010000132.1:0-11491 GCF_042670225.1 Isoptericola sp. NPDC057191
GTTTCTCGACGAAACAGGGCCAAACGCCCGCTCACAGCTCAGGCGAAGCGGTGGCGGTACGCGTCGGTGAGCGTGGGGCCCTCGGCGCCGAGGCGCCACACGCTCCACCCGTCGGCGGTCGGCGAGCCCGACGCGGCGGACGCCGCGTGGTCGGGGTGCCAGTAGCGGGAGCCGTCCGCGAGCTCGATCGCGCCGTCCTGGTGCAGCACCGCCTCGAAGTACTGGCGGCGCCGGGGACGCGACCAGACGATCGTCGTCGGGTGCACCAGCGTGCGGGCCAGCGCGACGAGGTCGGTGTCCACCTCGTCGGCGCCCGGCGGCGGCGCCCACGCCTGCTGCTCCGGCTCCGGCTCCCAAGCGCGCTGCTCCGCCGCCCAGGACCGTTGCTCCGGCTCCGGCGCCCAGGCGTGACGCTCGGGCTCGGGAGCCGGCGACCACGGTTCCGGCGGCACCGGTGACGTCAGCGGGTCGTACCCCGCGTCCCGCGGTGCCGGCGACCAGGCGTCGTCGAGCGGGTCCGCCGGCGGGGTGCGCAGCCGCGGCGGCTCGAGCGGCGGCACCTGCAGGCGCGGAAGGTCGTCCTCGACGCCGGACCACCGCGGTTCGGGCACCGGCAGGTCGAAGTGGGGAGCGGCCACCTCGGCGAACGCCCGGCCCAGCTCCGCCCGGTCGGTCGGCAGACCGGTGCCCTCCGGCTCGGGCCGCGAGGTGAAGCGGTCGGACCGCGAACGGCGACGCGGCGGCGGGGGCGGGGTGTCCGCCACGGCCCGCCGACGCTCGGCGAGCGGGAGCGGGAGCCGCTCGAGCGTCGTGTCCAGGTCCTCGGGCTCCGCGGGCGGGGCAGGCGCCGGGGCGGGCACGGGCAGAGGCCCGCTGGGCGCGTCCGCGTCGGCACCGGCCTCCGTCGACCGCGGTCGCGCGGCCCGGCGGCGCGTGCGGGTGGGGGGCGTCGCGTCCGCGTGGTCACGCGGCGGCTGCACGGCCGCGGGCATCTTGCCGTTGAGGGCGAGGCCGACGGCGACGCCCTCCGCGAAGGTCTCCGGGTCCACGCCCGGCACCGGCTCGGCAGGGCGGCCACCCGGGCTCACGGCGTCGGTGGCGGGGCCGCCGACGCCGGGCCGGGCGCCGGGAGGCGCCGACAGGCTCGGGGCGGTCGGCGCCGAGGCCGGGTGGATCACCAGCGGCGACACGTCCACGAACCGGCGGCCGTCGGCGCTGTGCACCACGCCCATCTTCAGCACCTCGACCGGCATCGTCGGCTGGCGCAGGAAGTCGACGGCGTTCAGGATCTCCTCGCTCGCCTCCTGGCAGATGACGATGAGGCGCGCGCTGCTGCGGCCGGGCTGCGAGCGGGTGATCGGCACGCTGTCGTAGAACGCCGCGACGTCACGATGGAAGGCTGCGGGGCCGCCGTGGTAGCGCTCGGCGAGCGCGCCACGGGTCAGGCGTCCGGCGGCGCCGGCATGGTCGAGCGCGCGCGTGAGCGCGGCGCGGTCGAGGTCCGCGACCAGCTCCACGACGACCGGCGAGCCGGTGGCGTCGAGGGCGAGCAGGTGCGGCTCGTCCGGGCCCACGCCGGGGCTGACGGGGAAGATCTGCTCGCCGAGCAGACCGTCGATGTGACTGTCCACCACCCGGTGCGCGGTGGTGCCGACGCCCTGGGCCGTTGCGGCGGGCGACCGGTCGGACTGGACGAGGAGGGGCCGTTGGGCGTCGACCTCGAACAGGGGCATGCAGACCACTCCTGGCTCGGATCACGGCCCGGGCGGCCGGATCCCGGGCACAGCCTACGACCCCCCAGGACGTGGCCCGCAACACAGCAGGCTCTCAGGTGCGCGCTGTCGCCTGACGACGCGCGACGACCCGCCGTCCGGCCTACGCGTGCCCCGCGCCGCCGTCGTCCGCCAGGCGCTCCTCGACCCGTGCGACCTTCGCGTCGAGCTGCCCGGTGTAGCCGGGGCGGATGTCCGCCTTGATCACCAGCGACACGCGGTGGCCGCCCGCGCCCACCGCCTCCGTGGCGCGCTGGATCACCGGCATCACCTCGTCCCAGTCCCCCTCGATCTCGGTGAACATCGCGGTGGTGCGGGTCGGCAGCCCGGACTCACGGACGATACGGACGGCGGCGGCGACGGAGTCCGCCACGGACTCGCCCGCGCCGAGCGGGGCGACGGAGAAAGCGAAGACGGCCATGCGTCCCATTGTGGGTGCCGAGCGCCGGCCCGGGAACCGTAGGCTCGTGACGTGAGCACACGCGTCACTCTTCTCGCCGGCGGCGTCGGCGGCGCCCGCCTGGCGCACGGCCTCGCCCTCGCGCTGCCCGACGGCGGCGCCCCGACCGCGGACGGCGGCCTCACCGTCGTGGTGAACGTCGGGGACGACACCGAACGGCACGGGCTGCTGGTCTCCCCCGACGTCGACACCGTCATGTACACCCTGGCCGGGCTGAACGACGAGACTCGCGGCTGGGGTCTGACCGACGAGACGTACACGACCCTCGACCAGCTCGCGCGCCTCGGCGAGGACACGTGGTTCACGCTGGGCGACCGCGACCTGGCGACGCACGTCGTGCGGACGGCCGCCCTGCGCGAGGGGCAGCCGCTCGGCGCGGTCACGGCCCGCCTCGCCGCCGCCCTGGGGGTGCGGGCACGCCTGCTGCCCGTCACCGACGACCGCCTGCGCACGCTCGTCGAGACGCCGTCGGGCCGCGTCGCTTTCCAGGAGTACTTCGTGCGCCGGCAGCACGCCGACGCGGTGCTCGGGATCGAGCTCGACGGCGTGACGACGGCGCGACCCGCTCCGGGCGTGCTCGACGCGCTCACGGACGCCGACCTCCTCGTCGTCGCGCCGTCCAACCCGTTCCTGTCGGTGGAGCCGGTGCTGGCCGTCCCCGGCGTGCGGGACGCCGTGCTGGCGTCGCCGGCGCGACGGGTCGCGGTGAGCCCGATCGTCGGCGGCCACGCGATCAAGGGGCCCGCGGCGCAGATCCTGGAGACGCTCGGGCACGAGGTGTCGGCCCTGGGCGTGGCCCGGCTCTACGCGGACCTGGTCGACGTCATGGTCGTCGACGACGCCGACGCCGGCCTCGCGGACCCGATCCGCGACCTGGGCGTCGAGGTGCTCGTCACCGACACCATCATGGGCGGGGCACCCGGGCGCGAGCGCCTGGCCCGCGAGCTGCTCGCCCTCGGATGACGGCACCCTCCACGGGACAGGGCGGCGCGGTCGCCGTCGTCCCCCTGCGCGACGGCGTCTCGGGGAAGTCCCGGCTGGCGGCCGCGCTCGACCCCGCAGCCCGCCGCCGCCTCGTGGCGGCGCTGGCACGCCATGTCGTCGCCGTCCTGCGCGCGTCCGAGGGCGTCGACGGGGTGCTCGTGGTGACCGCCGACGCGGTGTTCGCCCGCGAGACGCTCGCCTTCCCGGATCAAGGCGGCACCTCGGGTTCAGGTCGGCAGCTGAGACTGCCGCGCGGCACCGGAACTGCCGCGTCCGTCGCACCGGACGTCGAGGTCATCGCGCAGCCGGTGGACCGCCCGGGCCTCAACGCGGCGCTCGACGTCGGTCGGGAGGCCGCCGTCGAGCGCGGGGCCGCCCGCCTGCTGGTCGCGCACGCCGACCTGCCCCTGCTCGCGCCGGACGACGTCGAGGCGCTGCTCGCCGCGGCCGCCGACGGCGCGACCGGTGTCGTCGCGACCGACCGGCACCTGGCCGGCACCAACCTGCTCGCGCTGCCCGCCGACGCGCCGTTCACCTTCCGCTTCGGGGAGGGCTCGCGCGCGGCGCACGTCGCGGAGGCGGCCCGGGCGGGGCTGCGCCCGGTCGTCGTGCGACGCACCGGCACCGCCGTCGACCTCGACACCGTGGACGACTGGAGCGAGCTGCCCCGCGCCGTGCGCGACCGGCTGCGCCGGGGCCTCGACCTCCCCCTGCCCTGAGCCTCACCGTGCCGGAGCCGCCCGCCCGTGGACCGGTGAGTCCGGCACGTCCGCACGGTCCACCGACCATGAGCATCGAGCTGATCGAGCAGTCCGCCCTGCCGGGCAAGAACTTCGAGGGCTACCTCCACGGCTCCGGCGCGTCGGTGATCTTCTCGCGCACCGACCGCGACGGCGCCGGCCCCCGGCTGCACCGGCACCCGTATCCCGAGACCTTCGTCATCCGGTCCGGACGGGCCCTCTTCCACGTGGGCGACGACGAGGTGGTCGCCGTGGGCGGACAGATCCTCGTGGCCCCGGCCCAGGTGCCGCACAAGTTCACCGTGATCGGGCCGGAGCTCTACGAGGGGGTGCACATCCACGCCAGCGACAGGATCGTCACCGAGTGGCTGGAGTAGCCCTCACACCGCGTCGAGGCGGGCGCGGGCGTCGTCGTCCAGGTCGAGGTCGGCGGCGCCGAGGATCTCCTCGAGCTGGGCCAGGCTGCTCGCCCCGACGATCGGCACCACCGGCACGTCGCCGCCGAGCAGCCACGCGAGCACCACCTGGTTCGGGGTGGCGCCGAGCTCGGCCGCGACCTCGCGCAGCACGCGCAGGCGCTCGTGGGTGGTCGGGTGGTCGAAGCCGTCCCACAGCGGCTTGTCGTCGCGCACGAGCGCGCCCTGCATGAGCGGCGAGTAGGCGACGACGGCGAGCGGGCTGCCCGCCTCGGACGACGCGCGGGCGTAGTCGAGCAGCTCGTACGACGCCCAGTTGTGCCGGCCGACGTCCGGGCGCGGGTAGGGGTACGTGAGCTGCTGCTGCACGAGGCCGTACGGCGCGACGCCCTGACGCCGGGCCTCCTCGCGGGCCTCGACCACGCGGTGCAGCGCGACGTTGGAGATGCCCGCGATCCCGACCAGCCCCTCGGCCTGGAGCTTCCCGAACGCTCCGACGGTCTCGGCGAGCGGGGTGCCGTAGTGGTCGACGTGCCCGTAGTAGGCGTCGAGGTGGTCCACGCCCAGGTGCCGCAGGCTCTCGCGCGCCTCCCACGCGATCGTCTCCGCCCCCAGGCCCTGGAAGTTGGTGGGCTCGACGTTCTGCAGCGGCAGGTTCGGGTCCTTCTTGGCGGCGCCGACCTTCGTCGCGAGGCGCAGCTGGTCGCGGTTCCCCCGGTCGGCCAGCCAGCGCCCGATGACGTCCTCGCTGTCGCGCCCGTGCCCGCCGCCCCAGCCGTTGTAGTTGTTGGCGGTGTCGAGGAACGTGCCGCCGGCCTCGACGAAGCGGTCGAGGATCGCGCGGGACGTCTCCTCGTCCGTCCGGGTGCCGAAGTACATCGTGCCGAGGCAGAGCGTGCTGACCTCGAACGAGGTGGTGCCGTCGCCGATCGTGCGGTAGCGCATGGGTGCTCCTGTCCGTGGGCGCCGGCGTGGTCCGCCGGCTGACACGACTGACGCTAGGAGTCGATCGGTCCGGGTGTACCGTCCAATGCCATGCCCTCTGGCCAGACCAATCCTCGCCTGGCGTGGGACACCGTGCTCGACCTCGGCGACGACGGCGCGCCCCTGGTCGCGCGGCTCGAGCGGGCGGTGCGCGACGCCGTCCACGCCGGTCGCGTCCCGGCCGGCGCGGCCCTGCCGCCGAGCCGAGCCCTCGCCGAGACGCTGGGCGTGTCCCGGTGGGTCGTGACGGAGGTCTACGGGCAGCTCGTCGCGGAGGGGTTCTGCGAGGCGCGCGTCGGGTCCGGGACGCGGATCGCCCCCGGTGCCGCTCGTGCCGCGCCGACCGGCGCGACGTCGTCCGCCCCCGCGGCCCGCCTGCGCCTGGACCTGGCGCCCGGCGTGCCGGACCTGCGGCACGTGCCGCGCGCCGCGTGGCTGCGGGCGGTGCGCGACGCGCTCGCCGACGCGCCCGACGCCGACCTCGGCGCGCCGGACCCGGCGGGCCACCCCGGCACGCGCGCAGCCCTGGCCGCCTACCTGGCGCGCGCGCGCTCCACCGGCGCGGGCCCCGCCGACGTCCTGGTGACGCACGGCGCGACCGACGGCATGGCGCGGCTCGTCCGGGCCCTGCGGGCCGCCGGCCACCGCACGCTGCTGGTCGAGGACCCGAGCTGGGGGCGGCTGCGCGACGTCGCCCGCGACGGCGGCCTCGTCCCCGTCCCGGTCCCGGTCGACGCGCGCGGGGTGGCCGTGGACGCGCTCGTCGCGGCCGCCGGACGCACCGGCGCCCGGGCCGCCCTGGTGACCCCTGCGCACCAGTTCCCCACCGGCGTGGCGCTCGCGCCCGAGCGCCGGGACGCGCTCGTGTCGTGGGCGCGTGCCGCCGACGGCCTCGTGATCGAGGACGACTACGACGCCGAGTTCCGCTACGACCGGCGGCCCGTCGCCGCCCTGCAGGGGCACGACCCGGGCCGGGTGGCGCTGGTCGGGTCGCTGAGCAAGACCGTCTCGCCCGCGTTCGGGCTCGGCTGGCTGGTGCTGCCGCCCCGGTGGCGCGAGCGGCTCGGCACCCTGTCCGGCGGCCCGGCACCGTCGACGATCGACCAGCTCGCCCTGGCGCGATTCCTGTCCGACGGGGGCTACGAGCGCCACCTGCGGGCCGCGCGCGGGCGGTTCCGCCGGCGCCGCGCCGCCCTGCTCGACGCGCTCGGGACCGCCCTGCCGGGGCTGCCGGTGACCGGCCTGGCGGCGGGCCTGCACGTCGTCCTCGGCCTGCCCGACGGCGTCGCGGCCACCGCCGTCGTGCGGGCCGCCGCCGCGCGCGACGTCGCCGTCGCCGACGTCCGCCGCTACCGCGTCACGGCCGCTGCGTTGCCCGGCGCCCCCGCCGAGGCCCTCGTCGTGGGGTACGGCAACCTCGCCGACGCACGCCTCGGCGAGGCCGTGACCGGGCTCGCGGCGGCCGTGCGGTCCGTGCGCCCCTGAACGTGGGCGCTCACCACCGTCCGCGGTGCACGACGTCCTCCAGCGGCTTGCGGCGCCGTCGTGCGGGCGAGCCCTGCGCGCCGCCGTCCGCCGCGTGGCCCACGGCGACGACGCCGGTCTGGACCCAGGTGTCCGGGACGCCGAACGCCTCGCGGAAGGCCGGCATCTCGCCGGCGCCGATCCCGAAGAAGCACGCGCCCAGGCCCTCGTCGACGGCCGTCTGGAGCATGAGCAGGGAAGCCATCCCCGCGTCGACGTGCCAGTACGGCACCGGCCAGCGCGCCTCGTCGCGGTCGGTCCAGCCCTTGTCCGCCTCCGCGTACCGGCCCAGGTAGGCGTCCTTCGAGCACAGCGCGACGACCAGGACCGGCGCGGTGCGCATCCCCGCGAGCCAGCCCGACATGTCCCGGTCCGACGACGCGGGCGTCGTCGCGGTCCAGAACCGCTCGCGGTCCTCCGGCTCGGTGAGCACCAGGAACGACCACCCCTGGGAGAACCCTGCGCTGGGGGCCCGCACGGCGTTCCGCACCAGCCGGTCCACCGTCTCGGGCGCCACCGGCTCGTCCGTGAACCGTCGCACCATCCGCCGTCGTCGCACCACGTCCTGGAACTCCACGCGCCCATCCTGCACCGCCCGGTGCCGAACAGGTGGTTGCGCACGTTCTCGTCGTCCAGAGCGTGCGCAACCACCTGTTCGGCGATGAACGGTCGTCAGAGGACGAGCTCCGGCTGCAGCTTGGTCACCGTCCACACCCGTTGCCGGCGGGCGGCCAGGGTCGTCAGGCCCAGCGCGACGACGAGGACGCCGAGCAGCACCGTGACGTCACGGGTGACGGTCGCGAGGTTGCCGCCGTACAACAGCTGACGCAGGCCCTCGACGGCGTAGGTCATCGGCATGAACTGGTGCATCGCCTTGAGAGGCTGCGGGATGGTCTGCCAGGGGAACGTGCCGCCCGCGGTCACCAGCTGCACCAGCATGAGCACCAGCCCCAGGAACTGCCCCGCCGCGCCGAGCCACACGTTGAGCGCCTGCAGCACCGCGACGAACGTCGCCGAGACGAGCACGAGGAACAGGGCCGTGAACAGGCCGTAGGAGGGCTGGATGTCCAGCGCGAACTTCGTCACCGCGAACATCGCCGCCACCTGCACGACGCCGATCGCGGCCGGCGTCACCCACCCGCCCAGCGCCGTCGCGAGCGCCGACCGGCCCGCCGCGAGCGCCCGCGTCGACAGCGGGCGCACGAGCAGGAACAGCACGTACGCGCCGATCCACGTGGCGAGCGACAGGAAGAACGGCGCGAGCCCGGCGCCGTAGGTGCCCGCCGACGACAGCGAGTCGTTGCGCACCTCCAGCGGGTTGCCGATGGTGGACGCCGTGTCCTCGCGGGTCTGGTCGTCGAGGTCGGGGACCTTGCCGAGTCCTTCGGCGAGCCCGTCCCGCAGCTGCTGGGTGCCGCTCTTCAGCTCCCCGGAGCCGGCCGCGAGCCTCGTCGTGCCGGCCGCGAGGTCGGCGGCGCCGTCCGACACCTGCCCGGTCCCGTCCGCCAGCCGGTGCACGCCGTCGACGAGCGCGGGCGTGGCCGCCGCGAGCCGCCCGGTCCCGTCGGCGAGCCGGTCCGCGCCGTCGGCCGCGGACGCGATGCCCGCGGTGAGCTGCGGCGTCGCACCCGCCAGCGTGGCCGCACCGTCGGCGACCTCCCGGGAGCCGTCGGCGAGCTGGTCGAGCTGTGCCGACGCCCCCTCGACCTTCGCCGTCGCCGCCTGGACGTCCTGCCGCTGCGTGTCGAGGGCGTCGTCGACGTCCGTGCGCGCCGTGTCGAGACGGTCGAGCACGTCGGACCGCAGCTGCGCGCACTGCGCCGCGACGTCCGTGGCCTCGGCCCCGTCGTCGGGGAGCGCCGCGCACAGCGCGTCGAGCTGCGTCGCCAGGTCCGCGCGCCCCTGGTCGAGGGTGTCGGCCGCGTCCGAGCGCGCCGTGTCGAGGGTGGGCAGCACCTGCCCGGCGGCGTCCGCGGCCTCGCGGCCGTACTGCGCCACCTGCGCGTTGCCGTCGGCGACCTGCGCGGCGCCGTCCGCCAGCTTCTTCGTCTGCGCGGGCAGGGCGGCGGTCCTGTCCTCCAGCTCACCGAGGCCGGACGCGAGCTGTCCGGCCCCGTCGTCGAGCTGCCCGACGGCGTCGGCGAGCGTCCCGACCTTGCCGTCCAGGGTCGCGGCGCCGGCCGCCGCCTGTGCCGCCCCGTCGGCGAGGGTGTGCGCGCCGTCGTCCGCGTCGGCGAGGCCGTCGTCGAGCTTCGTGGCGCCCGTGACCAGCTGCTTCGCGCCGTCCACCGCGTCGGCGAGGTTGGTGTGGATGGACGCGAACCCGCGCAGGAACGAGTCGGCCGCCTCCGTGCCGACCTCTTCCGCGATGGAGTCGCGCACCTTCCCGACGATCGTGTCCGAGATCGTCCCCGCGAGGTAGTTGTTCGCGTCGTTCGTGATGAGCGTGAGGCTGGCCTGCTGCGGCTCGAACTCGCCGGCCGACGCGAGGTCGGCGGAGAACGTCGGCCCGATGATGAGCGCCGCGTCGTAGCGGCCCGAGCGGACGCCCGCCTCCGCGTCCGCCTGCGACGTCTCGACCCAGCCGAACCCACCGTCGTCGAGCAACTGGTCCGCGACGTCGCGGCCGAAGTGCCGCTCCGTCGTCTTCCCGGTCTCCGCGTCGGTCGTCGTGGTCCCTTCGTCCTGCACGACGACGGCCGCCGGCACCTGGTCGAGCTGCCCGTACGGGTCGTGGTTGGCGAAGAGGTAGAGCCCCGCGTACAGCGTGGGGATCAGCGCCATCGCGAGGATGGCGAGCTTGGGGAGCCGCCCGGCGGCGAGGCGGCGCAGCTCGGACAGGGCCAGCCGGACCGCGGTCATCGGGTCTCCTCCTGCGGGTCGTCGGACGACGCGGCCAACGTGTCGTGGATGGGCGTGTCGTGGATAGGTGTGTCGTGGACGGGCGTGCCGGGCGGCTCGACGTCGGGCGGGTCGACGACGACCGGCTCGTCGACGTCCTCCTCCGCGCGGGGCTCCGCCTCCGGGGACGGCTCCAGCTCGTCCTCCACCTCGGTCTCGGGCTCGGGCGCCGGTTCCGGCTCGCGCTCCGGCTCCGGCTCGTGCTCCGGCTCGACGACAGGCGCGGGCGGCAGCACGAGGGTCGCGTCGTCCTCCCCCGGCGCGCCAGGGGTCTCGCGCCGCACGACCTGCGGCGGCTCGTGCAGCGTGGCCCCGCGCGCCGGCGGGAGGTCGACGCCCAGGTCGCGGGCCGACGAGCGCGTGCACTGCACCAGCACCCCGAGGCCGGACGCGGCGAGCGTGCGGGCCGTCTCCCACCAGACGGCCGGCTCGCCGCCATGCCGGTCCGGCAGCGTGAGGACGACGAACCGCACGTCCGGGTCCTCCGCGGCGAGGGCCGCGAGCACCGCGGTGCGCACGCCGCCGGCCAGCTGGTCGACGCGGCGTCCGCGGTCGGGCGTCAGGTCGCGCTCGTCCAGCCACCGCGAGACGTCGCGCGGCAGCGAGCGCCGGCCGGCGAGCGCGAGCCCTTCCGCCACGACGTCCGCCAGGGTGAGGGCGTCGTCGGGCTCGCTGATGCCGGGGACGTCGACGACGGCGGTGCGGGCGCGCAGGGCGGACGGCGGCACGTCGGCGCCGTCGAGGCGCACGGCCCCGGACGACGGCGCGAACCGGCCCGTCGCGACGAGCGCGAGGGCGGTGTGCCCGTGCCCGGGCTCGCCGGCCACGAGCACGCACTCCCCCGTGGACCAGGTGAGGTCGGTGGCCTCCAGCATCGGGTCGCGCCGTCCCTCGACCCGTACCCCGCTCAGCGTGATCTGCACCCCTGCTCCTGTCCCGCCGCTCGCGACGCACTGTTGACCTGCGATCAACAACTGTACGGCCGGTGTTGACTAGCGGTCAATAACGCCGTACAACTGGGGCCATGACCTCCGCCACCCCGCGCTCCCGGACCCGCCGCGAGCCCTCCGACCGGCGCCGCGAGCTGTTGGCCGCGGCCGCCGAGGCCGCCGCGGAGGACGGGCTCGACGCGATCACCCCGGCCTCGGTCGGCGCGCGCGCCGGGGCGTCCAAGGCGCTGGTCTTCCACTACTTCGGGTCGACGGTGCAGCTCCGGCGCGCGGTGGCGCTGGAGGCGGTGTCCGACCTGGAGCAGACCCTGCTGGCACCCGACGATCGTCCCCTCGCCGACCGCCCGGCGCACGCGATGTCGCTGTTCCTGGGCTCGGTCACGGCGCACCGGCGCGTGTGGGAGGACATCTGGCGCGGCGCGCTCGCCGACGACGGCGTCACGGAGGCCGCGCTGGAGCGGGTGCGCTCCGCGCTGGTCGGGCGCATGACGACGACCGCCGGGACCATCGGCTTCACCCCCAGCGACCGGCTGCGGCTCCTGGCGCAGGGGTGGGTGGCGCTGGTCGAGAACGTCACCGCCGCCTGGCTCGGCGGCAGCGGCCTCGCGCGCGAGGAGCTCGAGCACCTGCTGCTGCGGTCGCTCGTCGTGCTCGTCCCCGAGCTCCCCGAGCCCGCCCGCTCGGGCGTCCTCGCCCTCACCCGCCCCTGACGGTGTTGTGGGTACGAAAAGGGCGAGAATTCCTCGGGGAATTCTCGCCC
>NZ_JBHUWC010000133.1:0-11362 GCF_042670225.1 Isoptericola sp. NPDC057191
GTCCGGCACCCAGGCCGGCCGTTGCAGCGCGGCCCGGGCGGCGGAGCACCGCCCGGACGCTCGCCGCAGCCCGTCGGCTGCGGCGTCGAGCAGGGCGGCGGCACCCTGCACGGCGTCCGCGTCGACCCGCGCCAGCCCGCGCCCGCCCGTCACGACGAGGGTCTCGGCCGGCGGCAGCCCACGACTCATCGGGCGAGCACCGCCTCCGCCTCGTCCAGGACCTGCCGGTCGTGGTCGAGGCCCGCCAGCAGCGCCTCGACGTCCTGCCGGAACCGGTCCGCCGCCCCCGACTCCCACGGCACCGCGAGGCTGCGACGCGCGCCGACGGCGGCGTCGTCGAGGTCGTGACGGGTCGCGAGCAGCAGGTACCGGGCCTCGGCCAGCGGCGCGGTCGCGAGGCCGGAGGTCGGGGCGAACGGAACGGGCGGGGAGGGCGGTGCGGGCGTGGTCATGTCCGGGACGCTAGGGCGCCGGCCCCGGCCGTGGGGCCGCCGCGAGCTGCTCCTGTGGACCGCCGGCTCCTGGGGACAGGCTCGGGGCGGCCCGCCGCCGCGACGGCGTCCGCTACCGCGGCAGGACGCGGTCGAGCCGCGCGGGGTCGGACAAGATGTCGATGCCGACCACCCGCCCGGCGCGGACCGTGAAGGCGAGGACGGAGTACACCGTCCCGTCCTCCACCACCGTGACGAGGCCCGGAGACCCGCCGACCAGCGCGAGGCGCGAGTACTGCGCCGTACCGAAGTGCAGGCGCGCCTGCTCCGCCACCGCGGCCGCGCCGCGCAGCACCCGCGACAGCTCCCCCGGCCCGTAGTCGAGGCGCACGGTGACCTCGGGGTCCAGCAGCGTCACGAGCCCGTCGAAGTCCCCCGCCTGCGACGCGGCGAGGTACGCCGCCACCACCTCACGGCGCCGCGCGACGTCGTCCTGCGCGGGAACGGCACCACGCACCTTGCGCCGCGCCCGGCTGGCGAGCTGGCGGGTCGCGGCGAGCGACCGGTCCACCAGCGGCGCGATCTCCTCGAAGGGGACGGAGAACTGGTCGTGCAGCACGAACGCGACCCGCTCGGCGGGGGCCAGGGTGTCCAGCACGACCATCATCGCGGCACCGACCTCGTCCGCCTCCACGGCCCGCCGGTCCGGGGCCTCCAGTTCGTCCACGGGTGCGACCAGCAGGTCCGGCAGGTGCCCGTCCCAGTCGGCCTCCCGGCGCGTGCCGCGCGAGCGCAGCAGGTTCAGCGCCACCCGGCCGACGATCGTCGTCAGCCAGCCTCCGAGGTTCTCCACCCCGGCCGTGCCGGCCGCGTGCGCCCGCAGCCAGGCGTCCTGGACGGCGTCCTCCGCGTCGGCCGTCGAGCCCAGGACGCGGTACGCGACCGCGCGCAGGTGGGGGCGGAACGCCTCGAACTGGTCCGCGCCGAGCTGGTCCGTGCTCATCGGTCACACTCCTTCGCCGCGTCGTGTCAGAGAGATGACAGCATCCGCTGCCGGTGCCTGACGAGCCGTGCCCACCCCACCACGGGCCGGTGACACCGGCTCATCCCCGAGGAGCCCTCATGACCCCCCTGACCTCCACCGACACCTGGACCCGCGACCTGTCCGCCGTCCTGACCGGTCGCCTCCTGGTGGCCGGCGACGACGGGTTCGAGCAGGCGTCCACGCCGTGGAACCTCGCGGTGCGGCAGCCCGTCGCCGCCGTCGTCGAGGTCGCCGACGCCGACGACGTCGCCGCCACGGTGCGACACGCCGCGGCCGCGGGGCTCGCCGTCGCCGCGCAGTCCACCGGCCACGGGGCGTCCGGCGACGTGGCGGGCACGGTCCTGCTGCGCACCGGCCGGATGGACGGCGTGCGCGTCGACCCTCTGCGCCGCACGGCGCAGGTGGGCGCGGGCGCGTCCTGGGGCGCCGTGCAGGCGGCGGCCGCCCCGCACGGCCTCACGACCCTCCTCGGCAGCGCCCCGGGCGTCGGCGCCGTCGGGTACACGCTCGGGGGCGGGCTGGGGTGGTTCAGCCGCCTGCACGGCCTTGCGGCGGACCACGTGCGCTCGTTCGACGCCGTCGACCCGGCCGGCGAGCGGGTGACGGTCACGGCCGTGACCGACCCCGACCTGTTCTGGGCGTTGCGGGGCGGTGGCGGCGACCTCGCCGTCGTGTGCTCGATGGAGATCGACCTGGAGCCGGTCCCCGCGTTCGCCGGCGGCCGCCTGGCGTGGCCCGCCGAGCGCGCCGCCGAGCTGCTCGCCGTCTTCCGGGAGGTCACCGCGGCGGCGCGACCGGAGCTCAGCGTGTGGCTGTCCCGGATCGAGGCGCCCGGCGCGCCGGCCGTCGTCGTCGTGCACGTCGCCCACGTGGGCGACGCCGCCGAGGCGCGCGACCTGCTGCGGCCGTTCGCGGCCGTGCCCGGCGTGCTGGGGCCGGGCGTCGACGCCGCGATCGGCGCGGTCGACCTGGCCGCCGGCGGCGACATCACCGCCGACCCCACGGCCCCGGCCGCCGGACGCTCGCGCGCCGAGCTGCTGCGCGGGATCGACGACCAGGCCGTCGAACGTCTCTTCACCTCGCCCGTCGCGCCGCTGCTGATGCTGCAGCTGCGGCACCTGGGCGGCGCGCTCGCCGGGCCGACGGCCGACGCGGGCGCGCTGGGCGCGATCGCCGAGCCCTACCTGCTGTACGCGTTCGGGCTGGCGTTCGAACCGGCCCTCGCGGCCGCCGTCGGGCAGCGGCTCGAGCGCCTGCCGGCCGAGCTCGCCGGCACCGCCACCCTGCGCAAGCCCGCCACGTTCCTCGCCCCGGGCGAGAGCGCGGCGGCCGCGTACGGCGACGCCGCCCTCGCACGGCTGCGGGACCTCAAGCGGACCCGCGACCCGCGTGCCACGATCCGGGGCGCGTACCGGCTGCTCGGCTGAGCCCGCGGACGTCACGGCGGCCCGTGGGAGAATGGCCGCCGTGACCTCCCCCGCGCCGCAGACCTCACCGTCCGACGTCCAGAACCGCGTGAACCTCGCGGACGTCACCCCGCCGATCGCCCTCGGGCCCTTGGACGGCCGCTACCGTGGCGCCGTCGCGCCGCTGGTGGATCACCTCAGCGAGGCCGCGCTCAACCGGGCGCGCATCCACGTCGAGGTGGAGTGGCTGGTCACGCTGTGCAACGGCACGGCCGAGGCGCCCGGCGCCGTCGTGCCCGGGGCCCCGACGCTCACGGACGCCGAGATCGCCTACCTGCGCAGCGTCCCGGCGACGTTCGGCGCGGAGGAGATCGCCGAGCTCGCCGCCATCGAGCGCGAGACCGTGCACGACGTCAAGGCCGTCGAGTACTTCATCAAGCGCCGCATCGCGGCCGCGCCCGACGTCCTGGGCGAGACCAGCCTGCCGGCCGCGAGCGAGCTCGTGCACTTCGCGTGCACGAGCGAGGACATCAACAACCTCTCCTACGCGCTCATGGTGCAGGGCGGGGTGCGCGACGTCTGGCTGCCCGCCGCCACGGCGCTCACCGACCAGCTCGCCGACATGGCCCGCGAGCACGCCGACGTCCCCATGCTCAGCCGCACGCACGGGCAGCCGGCCACGCCGACGACGATGGGCAAGGAGCTCGCCGTCCTCACCCACCGCCTGCGTCGCCAGCTGCGCCGCATCGACGGTGCCGAGTACCTGGGCAAGCTCAACGGCGCCACCGGCACCTACGGCGCGCACACCGTCGCCGTCCCGGGCGCGGACTGGCCCGCCGTGTCGAAGGGGTTCGTCGAGCACCTCGGCCTCACGTGGAACCCGCTGACCACGCAGATCGAGTCGCACGACTGGCAGGCCGAGATCTACGCCGACGTCGCCCGGTTCAACCGGATCCTGCACAACCTGGCCACCGACGTGTGGACGTACATCTCGCTCGGCTTCTTCACGCAGATCCCCGTCGCCGGTGCCACCGGGTCGTCGACCATGCCGCACAAGGTCAACCCGATCCGCTTCGAGAACGCCGAGGCGAACCTCGAGATCTCCTGCTCGCTGCTCGACACCCTGTCCGCGACGCTCGTCACGAGCCGCCTGCAGCGCGACCTCACCGACTCCACCACCCAGCGCAACATCGGCCCGGCGTTCGGCCACTCGCTGCTCGCGATCGACAACGTCCGCCGGGGGCTCAAGGCGCTGAACGTGAACGTCGCGCTCATGGCCGACGACCTCGACGCGAACTGGGAGGTGCTCGGCGAGCCCGTCCAGTCCGCGATGCGCGCCGCGTCCGTCGCCGGCGTCGAGGGCATGGAGAACCCGTACGAGCGTCTGAAGGAGCTCACCCGCGGGCAGCGCGTCGACGCCGCGCGCATGCGCGAGTTCGTCGCCGGTCTCGGTCTGCCCGACGACGTCGCCGCGCGCCTCGCGGACCTCACGCCCGCGTCGTACACCGGCATCGCCGCGCAGCTGGTCGAGGACTACCTGGCCTGACCCGCGCCCCGCCCCGGGGCCGAACAGGTGGTTTCGCACCCTCTGGGCGCGGAGAACGTGGACAACCACCTGTTCGGCGTCGGACGGGGGCAGGTGGGTGAGTGCCCTGGTCAACGGCGCCGGGTTGCCGCTACTGTTCGCAGCCGTGCGGCCATGGCGGCCGCCTGCGACGGAGAGGCACCATCCGCATGCACGCTCGCTCGTTCGTCACCGCCGGGGTGCTCCTCGGCCTCGTCGCCACGGGCCTCGCCCCGGCGGCGCAGGCCGCCCCGCACCCGGTCGCCGACAAGGTCACCGCAGTCCCGGCCGGCGACCCGCCCGCGGCGCACCCCGTGCCGGCGCAGGTGCGGCGCGCGGCGCTGCGCCAGGACGCGCGGCGGTCCGACCTGCGTACGGCGACCGCCGACGTGACGGGCTACGCGACCGTCGGGATCACCTGGGAGAGCACGCCGGACGCCAAGGACCTCACGGTGTCGGTGCGCACCAGCGAGGACGGGCGCACCTGGTCGCCGTGGGAGGCCGTCGAGACCGAGGCCGGCCCGGACGGCCGGGTGTCCGGGACCGAGCCGCTGGTGGTGGGCGACGTGGCCAGGGTCGCGGCCCGCGTCACCGGCCCGGGCGTGGCGGCGACGAGCGGGCTGACGCTCGCCGTGGTCGACCCGGGCGACTCCGCCGCGGACGACGACGTGCCGATGCCGGCGCTCGCGACGTCGCCCTACGGGGCAGCCGTCGGGACGGCGCTCACCCCGCCGACCGCGCCCGTCGTCAACAGCCGCGCGGCATGGGGCGCCGACGAGTCGATCATGACGTGGGCGCCGCAGCAGGGCCAGGTCCGCGCCGCCACGATCCACCACACCGCCCACTCCAGCACCGCGAACTCCTACACGGCCGCCGACGTCCCCGCCATCCTGCGGGGCATCTACGCCTACCACGCGAAGACGCTCGGCTGGGGCGACATCGGCTACAACTTCCTGGTCGACAAGTTCGGGCGGGTGTGGGAAGGCCGCGCGGGAGGCATCACCGCGCAGACCATCGGCGCGCACGCCAAGGGGTACAACACCAACGCGACCGGCATCTCGGTGCTCGGCAACTTCGACGAGGCCACCGTGCCGGACGCCGCGGTCGACGCGGTCGTCAACCTCGCGGCCTGGAAGCTCGCGCTGCACGGGGTGAAGGCAGACGGCTCGACCACCATCGGCGACTCCACCCTGCCGACGATCTTCGGGCACCGCGACGTCGCGGCCACCGCCTGCCCGGGCGCGTCCCTCTACCAGCGCCTGCCCGAGATCCGGCGTCGCGCCGCGGCGGCACAGGTGGCGGCCGCGCAGGACCCGACGGTGCTCAAGGTGCCCCACGGCACCTTCGTGCGGCTGGCGGACGGCACCGTCGGCATGGTCGAGAACGGGCGACGGCACCTCGCCTCCTGCTGGGTCGTCCAGCAGTACGGCGCGACCTGCGCGGGCGCGCTCCCGGTCACCAGCGCGCAATGGGGTGCGCTCACCGCGGGCGGGCGCCTCTATCGCACGCTGCACGCCACGGACGGCCGCATCTTCTTCATGCAGGACGGCGTCCGCCGTGAGGTCTACGACGCCGCCTCGCTCACGGCGGCAGGCCAGTCGACGACGGCGGTCCGGGCGTCCGCGAACGCGATCTCGCGCCTGCCGTACGGCAAGCCGGTGGTGCGCGGAGGCGTCGTGGTCGTCAGCCGGAGCACCGGGAGCCGGTGGCTGGTCGTGAACGGCCGGCGTTCCCCGCTGCCCTCCGTGTTCAACGCGTACACGCCCCTCGGTGCGCTCACGCACCGGAAGCTGGACTCGGCGAGCGTGAGCCGCATGACCACCTCGAGCACGACGAACGGCGTCGTCCGGCTCAAGGACACGACGCGCAAGTACCTGCTGACGACGCGCGGGCTGGTGCGGATCGACGGGACCGGCTCGCTGCGCAGCGGCACCGACGTCCGTGTCTGGGACCGGACGCTGAAGCGTGCGGTGCCCACCGTCTCGGACCGCGCAGCGAGCAAGGTCGCGCTCCGCGTGCGGGACCGCACCCAGCTGTACGTGCTGCGCAAGGGCGTCCTGCACCCGGTCGCGAGCAAGGCGCGGCTCACCAAGGTCTTCGGTGGGACGACGCCCCCGATCCGCGTCGTCCTGCGCGCCACCCGGCTCGAGTTCCCGGTGGGCTCGGCCTGGTGACCGGTGACCGGTGACCGGTGGCCGGTGACCTGACCCTGGCCTGACATGGTCCGGGTCAGGTCGCCATCGCCTGCTGACCGAGGACGGCGAGCAGCGCGAGCTTCTCCTCCGCCTCGGAGCGCGGCGGCGCGGTGAGCACCAGCAGAGCCTGGGTCTGGTCCTCGGTGAACAGCACCTGGCAGTCCAGCTCGATCGGGCCGACCTGCGGGTGCAGCAGGGTCTTGTGGTCGGCGAAGCGCTGGTGCACCTCGTGGCGCTCCCACAGCGCGGCGAACTCGTCGCTGCGCGCCTGCAGCACCCGCACCAGCTCGCCCGCCCGCGAGCGCGACCCGAGCATCCCGTGCGCCACGCGCAGCGTGGAGACGAGGGAGCGGCCCTGCCGGTCGCGGTCGTCGGCCGGGTACAGCTCGCGCTCGGCGGGGTCGGTGAACCAGCGGTAGACGTCGCTGCGCGCCCACCCCGTCAGCGTGGAACGGTCACCCAGCAGGGCGACGGCGAGGTCGTTCGCCACGAGCGTCTCCCCCAGCGCGGAGAGCACGAGGGCGGGCGTGTCCGTCAGCCGGTCGAGGACCCGCAGGAGCGGCGGCGCGACGTGCGAGGACAGCGTGACCCGGTCGGGGGTCCCGCGCCCGGCCACGCGGAACAGGTAGTCCCGCTCGTCGTCCGTCAGCCGCAGCGCCCGCGCGAGCGACGCCAGCATCTGCTCGCTGGGCTGCGGGCCGCGCTGCTGCTCGAGCCGCGTGTAATAGTCGGCGGACATGGCCGCGAGCGCCGCGACCTCCTCGCGTCGCAGCCCCGACGTCCGACGGCGCGCCCCGGCGGGGAGGCCGACGTCGGCGGGCTGCACCGTCTCGCGACGACGGCGCAGGAACTCGGAGAGGGCGGCACGGTCCATGCCCCCATCGTCCGTCTCCGGCGCGGGCCGGGCCAGCGCCGTTGGGGCCTCAGCCAGGGACTGCCGGTCCCCCGATGACCGGTCCTCTCCCGCCCGCGTCCGGGGTGCCCGACGGTGGACGCATGGACATCACCCGCAGCACCGTCTTCATCCCCGGCGCGACCAGCGGCATCGGTCTCGCCCTCGCCCTGCGGCTGCAGGCTCGCGGCAGCACCGTCGTCGTGGGCGGCCGTCGCACGGCCCTGCTCGACGAGATCGTCGCCGCCCATCCCGGGATCGACGCCGTGCGCATCGACACGGCGGACCCGGACAGCATCGACGCCGCGCGGCGCGAGGTGCTGGAGCGGCACCCGGACCTCGACGTCGTCGTCGCGATGGCGGGGATCATGCAGGCCGAGGACTGGACGTCGCCGGACTTCCTGGCCACGGCCGAGCGGACCGTCGTCACGAACCTGCTGGGCCCGATCCGGCTCGCGGCGGCGTTCCTGCCGCACCTGCGCACGCGCCCTGGCACCGCGCTCGTCACCGTGTCGTCGGGGCTGGCGCACGTGCCGCTCGCAGCGACCCCCACGTACAACGCGACGAAGGCCGCGATCCACCGTCTCAGCGAGGGCATCCGGCTGCAGCTGGAGCCCGCGGGCGTGCAGGTCGTGGAGATCGTGCCGCCCGCCGTCCGGACCTCGCTCATGCCGGGGCAGGAGGACAGCCCGATCGCGATGCCGCTCGACGCGTTCGCGGACGAGGTGGTCGCGCTGCTGGCCGCGCACCCGGACGCGCACGAGGTCCTCGTCGAGGGCGTGAAGTTCCTGCGGTTCGCGGAGACGTCGGGCGCGTACGACGCGACGGTCGCGCGGCTCAACGCCACCGACCCCCACGCCACCGACCGCCACGCCACCGACCGCCGTGCCGCCGCCGCTGCCCGGGCCTGACGACCCGGTGGGCGGCGGCGGACGCGGTGGTGGTGGCGGTGGTGGTGGCGGTGGTGGTCAGGGCCTCGTCGTGTCGATGTACCGGGTCGCGACGAACCCCTGCCGGCCGTTGACGTAGACCTTGACCCAGCCGTCGGACGCCTGCCAGATCTTCTTGACCGCCTTGCCCTTGCCCAGGGTGTCGAGGATCGCGCTGCTCGTGCTCGGCTTCGCGCGCAGGCGCAGGCTGTTCACCTGCACGTAGCGGGTGCCGAGCGACGTGAGCGTGGGCGAGACGTAGTCGGCGTGCATCCAGCCGGTGGTGCCGTCGCGCGTGACCTTGCGCCAGAACCCGGAGCTCGCACCGGGCTTGGCGGTCATCTTGCGGTTGACCCGGACCTCCCGGACCACCCGGTAGTTCGTGCCCGGGCCGCTGCGCAGGTTGACGCGGGCGGTCGTGTAGTAGGTGCAGGACGTCGGCACGACGCGCCGGTACGCCCACGACGCGCCGGTGCTGAGCGACGCTCCGTGGTTCTTCATCCAGTACAGCGGGTCGACGGTCCGTCCGGAGCCCTTGTACTCGCCCTTCCAGATCTCGAAGTGCAGGTGCGGCGCCGTGGACGTGCCGGCGCTGCCGACGTCGGCGATGTGCTGCCCGCGCTTCACGGTCTTGCCGGTCTTGACGTACCGGTCGCCGTCGATGACGTGGCCGTAGACGGCGTACACCCGGGTGCCGTCCTTGCGGAACCGCAGCACGACCACCTGGCCGAACCCGGGCGCCGACCCGGCCTTCACGACCGTCGCGTTGGCGATGGCCTTGATGTCCACGCCCTTCGACGCGCTCATGTCCTGGCCCAGGTGGTACGCGGACGCCGACTTGATCGGCATGCAGCGCGGCCCGTAGTACGACGACAGTCCGTACGTCTTGTCGGGCAGCGGCCTGCTGACGGCGGACGCCGCGCCCGCGCCGGCTATCCCGCTCGTGAGCGCCATGACGGTCGCGATCCCCATCGTGACCCCGGTCGTGATGATGCGTCGGACAGTGCGCATGTCGGCCCCCCTCAAAGCCCCGGGCAACGTTGCCCAGGAGGCACGGTAAGCACGCCTGGCGGGGTGGCGCGCGCGGGGGAACATCCGCGACACTTGTCTTCACCGGTAACTCTGCGCATGAAAGTCTCTTACCCCCGCTCGAACCCCGGAGGATCTGCAATGACGCACCCGTCCGCCCCACGCGCCGCCGCCCTCGACCGGCGCGGCTTCCTCACCCTCGCCGCCGCGGGGATCGCCGGCTCGACGCTGTCGGTCACCGTCGGCTCGATGACGCCCGCCGGCGCCGCGGAGGCCCCCGTCGGCGCCGCGACCACCGGCACCTCGCGCAAGCGCGAGCTGCGGGCGATGTGGATCTCGTCCGTCGTGAACATCGACTGGCCGTCGCGCACCGGCCTCAGCGCCGACCAGCTCAAGGCCGAGTACCGGCACTGGCTCGACGTGGCGGTCGGCATGAACCTCAACGCCGTCTTCGTCCAGGTGCGCCCGACGGCCGACGCCTTCTGGCCCAGCCCGTACGAACCCTGGTCGCAGTACCTGACGGGCACCCAGGGCGGCGACCCGGGCTTCGACCCGCTGGGGTTCGCCGTCGAGGAGACACACGCGCGCAACCTCGAGCTGCACGCCTGGTACAACCCGTACCGCGTGTCCATGCAGACCGACCCGGCGAAGCTCGTGCCCGAGCACCCCGCGCGGCAGCACCCCGACTGGGTGTGGCCCTACGGCGGCAAGCTCTACTTCGACCCGGGCCTTCCCGAGGCGCGGGAGCACATCTACGCCGCGATCCTGCACAGCGTCGAGCACTACGACATCGACGGCGTGCACTTCGACGACTACTTCTACCCGTACCCCGTGGCCGGCCAGGTCCTGCCCGACGCCGGCACGTACGCGGCGCACGGCGACGGCTTCGCGACGATCGAGGCGTGGCGCCGCCACAACGTCGACACCTTCGTCCAGACGATCTCGGGGCGGATCAAGGAGCTGAAGCCCTGGGTCAAGTTCGGGATCAGCCCGTTCGGCATCTGGCGCAACCGGTCGTCGGACCCCGCGGGCTCGGACACGGCGGGGTCCCAGAGCTACGACGGCCAGTTCGCCGACACCCGCAGGTGGGTGCTCGAGGGGTGGCTCGACTACATCAACCCGCAGATCTACTGGCAGTTCGGGCTCGCCGTCGCCGACTACCGCAAGCTGGTCCCGTGGTGGGCGGACGTCGCCGCCCGGTCCGGCACGCACCTGTACGTCGGCGAGGCGCTGTACAAGGTGACGTCCGGGGTGTTCACCGACCCGGCAGAGCTGTCGAACCACCTCACCTACTGCGCCGAGGTCAGCGACCAGGGCACGCCCGTGCACGGCAACGTGTACTTCTCGGCGGTGCACGTGCCGCAGGACCCGAAGGGCTCGATGTCCCGCGTCCGCGCCGACCACTACAGCCACCCCGCGCTGATCCCCGCGATGGCGCACCTGCCGGCCACGGCGGTCCGCGTGCCCGTGCTCGCCGAGGCGGTGGCCGGGCCCGGTGGCGTGGCCCTCAAGTGGCTCGACACCGGCCCGCGACGCACGGCCGCCACGTCGTTCGCCGTCTACCGCGCGGCAGGGCGGGACGCCGTCGTCGACGTCGAGGACGCGCGGAACCTGCTGGCGACCGTACGCTCGACGGGCGACGTCGAGCAGTTCTACACCGACAGCACGGCCGCGGAGGGCGACAGCTGGACCTACGTCGTCACCGCGCTCGACCGGGTGTGGAACGAGTCGCGGCCGAGCCGCCCGCGCTCGGTCTGAGGACAGCCACCCGCAGGAGGCGACGATGCCCCGGAACCGCACCTCGCTCAGCGCCGCCGTGCTCCTGGTGGCCGGCGCCTTCGTCGCAGCCCTGCTCCCGCCCGGCGCCGTAC
>NZ_JBHUWC010000134.1:0-11322 GCF_042670225.1 Isoptericola sp. NPDC057191
CTGCGGACCCGGGCCCCGTCGTTGTGGGCGCGGGGTCAGAACGCCGCGAGGTGCTCCCCCAGGTAGGCGGTGACCTTGGCCAGCGCGACGCGCTCCTGCGCCATGGTGTCGCGGTGGCGGATGGTGACCGCGTCGTCCTCGAGGGTGTCGAAGTCGACCGTGACGCAGAACGGCGTGCCGATCTCGTCCTGGCGGCGGTAGCGGCGGCCGATGGCCCCGGCGTCGTCGAAGTCGACGTTCCAGGACCGGCGCAGCTCGGCGGCGAGGTCGCGCGCCTTGGGCGACAGGGCCTCGTTGCGGGACAGCGGCAGCACGGCCGCCTTGACCGGCGCGAGGCGCGGGTCCAGGCGCAGCACCGTGCGCTTGTCGACGCCGCCCTTGGTGTTGGGCGCCTCGTCCTCGGCGTACGCCTCGACGAGGAACGCCATGAGCGAGCGGGTCAGGCCGGCGGCCGGCTCGATGACGTACGGCAGCCAGCGCTCGTTCGTCGTCTGGTCGAAGAACGACAGGTCCTTGCCGGAGTGCTCCGAGTGCGTCTTCAGGTCGAAGTCGGTGCGGTTCGCGATGCCCTCGAGCTCGCCCCACTCGCTCCCCGTGAACCCGAACCGGTACTCGATGTCCACCGTGCGGGTCGAGTAGTGCGACAGCTTCTCGGCCGGGTGCTCGTACAGGCGCAGGTTCTCGGGGTCGATACCGAGGTCGGTGTACCAGGCCATGCGCGTGTCGATCCAGTACTGGTGCCACTCGGCGTCCGTGCCCGGGGCGACGAAGTACTCCATCTCCATCTGCTCGAACTCGCGCGTGCGGAAGATGAAGTTGCCCGGCGTGATCTCGTTGCGGAACGACTTGCCGATCTGCGCGATGCCGAACGGGGGCTTCTTGCGCGAGGCCGCCGCGACGTTCGAGAAGTTCACGAAGATGCCCTGCGCCGTCTCGGGCCGCAGGTAGTGCACGCCGGACTCGTCCTCGACGGGGCCCAGGTACGTCTTGAGCATCATGTTGAAGTCGCGGGGCTCGGTCCACTGCCCGCGGGTGCCGCAGTTCGGGCACGCGATCTCGGCGAGGCCGCCCTCGGGCGCGCGGCCCTTCTTCTCCTCGAACTCCTCGATCATGTGGTCCTCGCGGAACCGCTTGTGGCAGCTGAGGCACTCGGTCAGCGGGTCGTTGAACGCACCGAGGTGACCCGAGGCGTGCCACACCGGGGTGGGCAGGATGACGGCGGAGTCCAGGCCCACGACGTCGTCGCGGCGCGTCATCGCGCGCCACCACTGCTGCTTGATGTTCTCCTTCAGCTCCACGCCGAGGGGCCCGTAGTCCCACGCGGAACGCGTACCGCCGTAGATCTCGCCGGACTGGAACACGAAGCCTCGCCGCTTGGCGAGGGAGACGACGGCGTCGAGCTTGGCGGTGGGGGACGGTGCTGCCACGGATCACTCCTGGGTGTCGGGCCGCCACGTGGCTCGTGGGGCCGGTGCGGGGAACACCGCGGCCTCGGCACGTCGGGGCCCGACGTCGACCGGCTGCGGTGGCACCAGCCTACCGGGCACGACTGCCGGGACCTCGGCGCCCGTCCGGTCGACGCGCCACCGGCGGCGGGTGACGATCGACGGTGCGCTCGATCGTCATGGGGGTACGCACGACGATGACCGACCATGACCGGCCATGACCGCCATGACCGGCCCGACGAAGGAGACGGACCGATGCGCTACGCACTGCTGCTGCACAACCCTGAGCCGGCCCCCGGCGACCTCCCCGCCGAGGGCATCGCCGAGATGGAACGGCTGTTCTCCGAGTACGCCGACGCGCTCGTGAGCGCCGGCGTGCTCGTCGGCGCCGAGATCCTGCAGTTCTCGCACGCCACCACCACCGTCACGCGCCGCACCGGCACCACCCAGGTGCAGGACGGCCCGTTCGCGGAGACGAAGGAGGCGCTGGCGGGCGTCTTCGTCGTCGACGTGCCGGACCTCGACGCCGCGCTCGCCTGGGCGGAGAGGTGCCCGGGCGCCACCTACGGCTCCGTCGAGGTGCGGCCGGTCGCGACGTCGGTGGTCGACGGCGCCTGGACCGGGCACGGCCCGGCCGAGTAGTAGGTAGCCCGTGACCGCGACGGGAGCCGCGCACGCCGCGGCGGCCGCAGCCGCGCGGGACGGCTACGGCCGCCTCGTCGCGCTGCTGGCCGCCGGGTCCGGCGACCTGCAGGCCGCCGAGGACGCCCTGGGCGACGCGCTCGAGCGAGCCCTGCGCACGTGGCCGGACGACGGGGTGCCCGACAACCCCGCCGGCTGGCTGCTCACCGTGGCGCGGCGGCGCCTGCGCGACCGGCAGCGGTCGGCGGAGGTACGCCGCACCACGCCCCTGGCCCCCGAGCGGCACGCGCCCGTGCGGCTCGAGGACGTCGATCCCGACGCCGTCGGAGACCGGCGCCTGGAGCTGATGCTCGTGTGCGCGCACCCCGCCGTCGACCCCGTGGCGCGCACCCCCCTCATGCTCACGACCGTGCTCGGGTTCACGGCCGCGCAGGTCGCGCCCGCCTTCTCGGTGCCGGCCGCGACGATGGCGACCCGGCTCGTGCGTGCCAAGCGCCGGATCAGGGACGCGGGCGTGCCGTTCACGATCCCGGACCGCTCGGTGCTGCCCGGCCGCATGGCCGACGTCCTCGAGGCCGTCTACGGCGCCTATGTCGTGGAGTGGTCCACGGCAGCGTCCGAGCCACGCCGGCTGCCCTCGGAGGCGCTGCGCCTCGCCGAGGTGCTCGCCCAGCTCCAGCCGGACGACCCGGAGGTGCGCGGCCTGGCAGCCCTCGTCCTGCTCTCGTCCGCCCGGGCGGGCGCCCGGACCGACGCGCTCGGCCGGTTCGTGCCGCTCACCGAGCAGGACCCGGCCCGCTGGGACGCCGACGCGATCGCCCAGGCCCACGCGCACCTGCGTGCGGCGCACGCGCGGGGCACGCTGGGCAGGTTCCAGCTGGAGGCCGCCGTCCAGGCCATGCACTGCGCCCGGCGACCGGGCGAGCCGCCCGACTGGCCGGCGCTGCTCCGGCTGCACGACGCGCTGCAGCAGGTGGCGCCCTCCCTCGGTGGAGCGGTCGCACGCGCGGCGGTCGTCGCGGAGACCGCCGGGCCGGCGGCCGGCCTCGCCGCCCTGGACACGCTGGGCGACCGCGCCGCACGGTTCCAGCCCGCGTGGGCGGTGCGCGCCGACCTGCTCGCCCGGCTCGGTCACGCCACGGCGGCCGCCGCCGCCTTCGACCGTGCGGCGTCGTTGACGTCCGAACCGGCGCTCCGGTCCCACCTGGACGCCCGGCGCTCCGCGCTGCTCCGTTCCGCGCCGAGTTGACAATCGTTCTCATCTTTCTGAGAATCGTTCTCATGCTTCGCCGACGCGCGGCCCTCGCCGCCCTGCCCGCCCTCGCGCTGCCCGCCGTCCTGGCGGCGTGCGCCCCCACGGACCAGGGCGCCTCCGACGGCACGCTCGAGGTCCTCGCCTCCTACTACCCCTTGCAGTACGTGGCCGAGCAGGTGGGCGGGGACCTGGTCTCCGTCTCCAACCTCACGCCGCCGGCAGCGGAACCCCACGACCTGGAGCTCTCCCCCGCCCAGGTCCGCGAGATCGGCACGGCAGACCTCGTCGTCTACTCGTCCGGCTTCCAGGCCGCCGTGGACGACGCGATCGACACCCAGAGCCCCGAGCACGTGGTCGACACGAGCGACGTCGTGACGCTCGAGGCGCACCCCGGCACGGCCGACGACGCCGTGGTCGACGACGGCGAGGGCGAGGGCGACGGGCACGACCACGGCGACGAAGCCGCGGTGGACCCGCACTTCTGGCTCGACCCGACGCGGCTGATCGACGTCGGCCACGCCGTGGCGGCCCAGCTGGGCGCCGTCGACCCGGAGCACTCCGCGACGTACGCCGAGAACGCCGACGCGCTGGCAAAGTCCCTCACCCAGCTCGACGGGCAGTTCTCCGCCGGCCTGAAGGAGTGCGCCACCCGCACCCTCGTCACCTCGCACGCGGCGTTCGGCTACCTCTCCGAGCGCTACGACCTGGAGCAGATCGGCATCGTCGGCCTCGACCCGGAGGCCGAGCCCTCCCCCGCGCGGCTGCGCGAGGTGGGTGCGATCGTCGAGGAGAACGACGTCAGCACCATCTTCACCGAGACGCTGACCAGCCCGAAGGTCGCCGACACGCTCGCGAAGGACATCGGGGTCGAGACCGCCGTCCTCGACCCGCTCGAGGGCCTGTCCAAGGACGCCGTCGCGTCGGGGGCGGACTACGTCTCGGTCATGCAGGACAACCTGGCCGCGCTCACCGAAGGGCTCCAGTGCTCATGACGACCCCTGATGCGGGCTCCGCACCCTCCCGGGCACGCGGCCAGGCACCGAGCGGCCAGGCACCGACGGGCGCGACGGCGGGCACGCCCCCGGACACGCCCATCGAGGCCCGGGGCGTGCACGTCCGGCTCGGGGCCAGCCCGGTGCTGCGCGGCGTGGACCTCACGGTCCGGCGCGGCGAGGTGGTGGCGCTGCTCGGCGCCAACGGCTCGGGCAAGTCCACCCTGGTGCGCACGCTGGTCGGCGTGCTGCCCCCGACGTCCGGCGAGGTGCGGCTCTTCGGGCACGCCCTCGGCAACGACGTGCCGTGGTCCCGCGTCGGCTATGTGCCGCAGCGCGTCAGCGCCGTCGCCGGCGTCCCCTCGACCGCGGCGGAGGTGGTCGCGTCCGGGCTGCTGCACGGCCGCCGGCTGCGCCTCCCGCGAGGCTGGCGCACCCAGGTGCGCGAGGCTCTCGACCTGGTCGGGCTCGCCGACCGCGCCCGGTTCGCGACGCACCAGCTCTCGGGCGGGCAGCAGCAGCGCGTGCTGATCGCCCGTGCCCTGGTGCGGCAGCCCGAGCTGCTGGTGCTCGACGAGCCGGTGGCGGGCGTCGACCGCCCCAGCCAGGAGTCGTTCGCCGCGACCATGACGAGGCTCGTCGACGACGGCATGACGGTGCTCGTCGTGCTGCACGAGCTCGGCGAGCTCGCACCGCTGGTGCAGCGCGCCGTCGTGCTGCGGCACGGTCGCGTGGTGCACGACGGCGCCCCGCCGACGCCCCGGCCGGAGCACGGCGGCGACGCGCACGAGCACGTGCACCCGCACGCCGAACCGACCTACCGGCCGCGCACCGACGAGGTGCGGCTGGCCGAAGGGCCCTTCGAGGCCCGACCCGAGAGCACCGAGGACGAGGTGGCACCGTGAGCGGCCTGTGGGAGATGGTCACCGACCCGTTCATGCAGAGGGCGCTCGTCGCGGCCCTGCTCGTGGGCCTGAGCGCGCCCGTCGTGGGGACGTACCTCGTGCAGCGCCGGCTCGCCCTGCTGGGCGACGGCATCGGGCACGTCGCCCTCACCGGTGTCGCGGTCGGCTGGCTGGTCGGCGCCGCGATGGGCCTCGTGCCCGACGACGTCCTCGCCGTGCCCGGCGCCGTGGTCGCGGCCGTCGCCGGATCCGTGCTCATCGAGGTGGTGCGCCGCCGCGGCCGCACGTCCGGGGACCTGGCCCTCGCCATCCTCTTCTACGGCGGCATCGCCGGCGGCGTGCTGATCATCGGCCTGGCCGGCGGGTCCTCGGGCAGCCTCATGGCCTACCTGTTCGGCTCGATCTCGTCCGTCACCCTGTCCGACGTGTGGGTCACCGTCGCGCTCTGCGGCGTGATCCTGCTCATCGGCCTCGGGCTGCGTCCCGCGCTGTTCTCCGTCAGCCACGACGAGGAGTTCGCCGTGTCCTCCGGCCTGCCGGTGTGGGCCCTGAACATGGCGGTGGCCGTGCTCGCCGCGCTCACCGTCACGGTCGCGATGCGGGTGGTCGGCCTGCTGCTCGTGTCGGCGCTCATGATCGTGCCGGTCGCCATCGGCCAGCTCGTCACCCGGTCGTTCCGCCGCACCATGCTGGTCGCGTCCGTGATCGGGGTCGCGGTGTGCGTCACCGGCCTGTCGATCACCTACTGGCACAACGTGTCGCCGGGTGCGCTCATCGTGGTGCTCGCGATCGCCGTCTACGCCGTCGTCGCCCTCCTGCACCCCTTGCTCACCCGCCGCCGCCCGGCCGTCGACCCGCACCCGGACATCCCCGACGACGTCGCGGTCGCCGCCACCCCGCGGGGCGCCGCCCACGAGGAGTGCACGCCGTGAACGCGACCAGCCCCCGCACCGGCACGGGCCAGCCGCCCCGGATGACCCGGCAGCGGGCCGCCGTGGCCGACGCGCTCGGCGAGACCGACGAGTTCCGCAGCGCGCAGCAGCTCCACGAGCTCCTGCACGCGCGGGGCGACGCCGTCGGGCTCGCCACGGTCTACCGGACCCTGCAGGCCATGGTCGACGGCGGCGACGTCGACGTGCTGCGCGCCGAGGACGGCGAGAGCCTCTACCGTCGCTGCGCGCGCCGCGAGCACCACCACCACCTGGTCTGCCGGGCGTGCGGGCGGGCGGTCGAGATCGACGGGCCCACCGTCGAGGCGTGGGCCGCGTCGGTCGGCGCCGCGCACGGTTTCGCGGACATCGACCACACCATCGAGCTCTGGGGCACGTGCGCCACCTGCCGCGCCGCTGCCGGCACCGACCCGGGTCGAGCGAATTAGGGCAGCCATACCTCATTCGGGCACAATGAGGCCGTGCACCTGACCACCTCCGCGATCGTGCGGGCGTCCGAGGACGCCGCCGCCGACTCCGGCGTCTTCACGATCGCCGGCGTGCCGTTCTGGGTGGTGTACGTCGCGGCGTTCGCCATCGTGCTCGTCCGCGCGCAGGCCACCTACTGGGCCGGCCGTGGCGTGGCGCGCGGGACCGCCCGCGGCCGGGTGGCCGACCTGCTCGCCCGTCCCGGAGCCGCGACCGTGATCGACCGCGTGCACCGATGGGGCCCGCCGGCGGTCACGCTGTCCTTCCTCACCGTCGGGGTGCAGACGCTGGTCAACCTCGCCGCGGGCTACCTGCGCATGCCGTTCGGCCGCTACCTCGTGGCGCTCCTCGCCGGCTGCGCGGTGTGGGCGGGGATCTGGACGACGATCGGCACCGCGGCGGTGCACGGCGCGCTCGCCGTCGGGCTGCGCAACCCCGTGACGCTCGCCGTCGTCGGCGGAGCCGTGGTGGCGCTCGTCGCCTGGGTCGCGCACCGGCTCACCCGGCGGACCCAGGCTGCCGCGCCGCTCGACCCCGCCACCCCGGGCGACGGCCTGCCCGACGTCGACAGGGAGGCCCGATGACCGCGCCCACCACCGTCGCGACCACCTCCCGGCCGGCCGCCGCCCTCGTCGCACGCCGGACCCGCGGTCGGGTGCTCGTCGTCGCCCTGACACTCGTGGCGCTCCTCGCGATCGTCGCCGCGAGCCTCGCGCTCGGGGTGCGCGACATCGACCTCGCCACCGTCTGGCAGGCGCTCACGAACCCGGTCGCCGGGAACGTCGACCACGACGTCGTGCTGGACCAGCGCGTGCCCCGCACCCTCATCGGCCTGGCGGCGGGCGCCGCGCTCGGCGTCGCCGGCACGCTCATCCAGGGCGTGACGCGCAACCCCATCGCCGACCCCGGCCTGCTGGGCCTCAACGCCGGCGCGTCGCTGGCCGTGGTCGTGGCCGTCTCGCTGCTCGGCGTGACCGCGCCGCTCGGCTTCGTGTGGTTCGCGTTCGCGGGCGCCGCGGCGGCGGCGCTGCTCGTCTTCTCGATCGGCGCCGGCCAGCCTGTGAAGCTGGCGCTCGTCGGCGCCACCGTCACGGCCCTCATCACCCCGCTCATCACCCTGGTCCTGCTGCGCGACCCGACGGCCTTCAACACCTACCGGTTCTGGGCGGTCGGCTCGCTCACCGGCCGCGGGACGGAGACGCTGGACAAGCTCTGGCCCTTCGTCGCCATCGGGCTGGTGCTCGCGGCCGCGCTCGCCCACCGCCTCACGATGCTGGCGCTCGGCGACGACGTCGCCCGGGCCCTGGGCCAGCGCGTCGGCCTCACCCGGGGGCTCACCGCCGCGGCGGTCGTCCTGCTCGCCGGCGGCGCGACCGCGCTCGCCGGCCCGATCGCCCTCGTCGGTCTCGCGGTGCCGCACGCCGCCCGTCGGCTCGTCGGCACGGACTACCGCTGGATCGTCCCCCTGACCGCGCTCCTCGGGCCGGTGATGCTGCTCGGGTCCGACGTCATCGGGCGACTCGTGCTGCCGCACTCCGAGCTCGAGGCCGGTGTCGTCGCCGCCGCTCTCGGCGCCCCCGTCCTCGTCGCCGTCGCGCGCGGCAAGTCCGTGGCGGGGGTCTGACGTGTCCGAGACCACCACGCTCGCCCCCGGCGCCGCCGTCTCCCCGGTGGCCGCCCCGCGCGCCCGGCGGCGCCGCCGTCTCACGATCGTCCTGGCCACCCTCGCGGTGCTGCTCGTCGCGGTCGCGACCCTCGCCCTCACGCTCGGGGAGGCGTCGTTGTCGCCCGGCCGCGCTCTCGCCGCCCTCTTCGGCGTCGGCTCCGACGTGGACGTGTTCGTCGTGCACCGGCTGCGGCTGCCCCGCCTGGAGACGGCCGTCCTCGCGGGTGCGGCCTTCGGCCTCGCCGGCGCCCTCTTCCAGACGACGTTGCGCAACCCCCTGGCCAGCCCCGACATCCTGGGCATCGCCAGCGGCGCCAGCCTCGGCGCCGTCTGGGCGCTGCTCGTCGCCGGGCTCACCGGCTTGGCGGTGTCCGGTGCCGCGTTCGCCGGAGCGCTCGTCGTGGCGCTGCTGATCTGGCTGTTCGCGTGGCGCCGCGGACTGCACTCCATCCGCTTCGTGCTGGTCGGCGTCGGGTTCGCCTACCTGTGCTCCTCGCTGCTCGCGTGGCTCCTGGCGAGCGTCGACGTGCGCGAGGCGCAGTCGGCGCTGCTGTGGACCGTGGGCAGCGTCGCCGACGTGCGTGGCGTCGAGCTCCTGACCCTCGCCGTCGCCGTGCTGGTGCTCGGGGCCGGCGTCGCCCTGGTGTCGCGCTGGCAGTCGCCCCTGGCGCTCGGCGACGACCACGCCCGCGCGCTCGGCGTGCCGGTCGACACCGCCCGGGTCGTCTCGCTGCTGCTGGCGGTCGGCCTGGTGGCCACGGCGACGTCGTTCGTCGGTCCCCTCGCCTTCGTCGCGCTCGTGGCGCCCGCGATCGCGCGCCGTCTGGTGGACGACGGCGGGGCCGCGCTCACCGCGTCCGTCCTCACCGGGGCGCTGCTGGTGCTGGCGGCCGACGTGGTGGGCCAGCACCTGCTGTTCGGCATCGAGGCCCCGACCGGCATCGTCACCGGTCTGATCGGCGCCCCGTACCTGCTGTGGCTGCTCGCCACCGACGGAAGGAAGTCCCTCGCATGACCGACGTCACCCTGCGCGCGCACGGCGTCAGCCTGGGCTACGACGGGCGGCCCGTGATCGAGGGGCTCGACCTCGAGCTTCCCGCGGGGAGCGTGACGGCGATCGTCGGGCCCAACGCGTGCGGCAAGTCGACCCTGCTGCGCGGTCTGGCGCGGCTCCACCCGCTCGACGGCGGTCGCGTCACCCTGGGCGGGGAGGACGTCGGCGCGCTGTCCCGCAAGGAGCTGGCGCGTCGCGTGGGCGTGCTGCCGCAGGCGTCGATCGCCCCCGACGGCGTGCGGGTGGCCGAGCTCGTGTCCCGCGGCCGCTACCCTCACCAGGGCTGGTTCGGCCGGCACAGCTCCACCGACGACGTCGCGGTGCTGCACGCCCTGGAGGCGACCGGTGTCGCCGACCTCGCGGACCGCCCGGTCGCAGAGCTCTCCGGCGGACAGCGCCAGCGCGTCTGGATCGCGATGGTGCTCGCGCAGGAGACCGACATCGTGCTGCTGGACGAGCCCACGACGTACCTCGACGTCGCCCATCAGGTGGACCTGCTCGACCTCCTGTCCGAGCTGAACCGCACCCGCGGCACCACCGTCGTCATGGTGCTGCACGAGCTCAACCTCGCCGCCCGGTACGCCGACCACCTCGTGGTGATGAGTGCCGGGCAGGTGGTCGCGGAGGGTCGTCCGGGGGACGTCCTGACCGAGGCGACCGTCCACGCCGCCTTCGGGCTGCGAGCGCGCGTGGTGCCCGACCCGGTGTCGGGCACTCCGCTCGTCGTCCCGCTGGGACGGACGCACAGCGGCGCTTCAGCATAGGTTAGGCTTTCCTCACTACTGTTCCTCTCGCGCCGAGACGGTGCGAGCACACCGAGGAGAACCCGTGCGTCTTCGCCGTCCTCTCGCCACGGCCGCCGCTCTCGCGGCGACCGCCGCCCTGACCCTCGCGGGGTGCGCCTCCGGCGACTCCGCCGAGGGCGACGACTCCGCCGCCCCCAGCGGGACGGCGTCGGGCGCCACCGACGAGTTCCCCGTCACGATCGAGCACGCCTTCGGCAAGACGGTGATCGACAAGGCCCCCGAGCGCGTCGCCACGTGGGGCTGGGGCTCCACCGAGGCCGCCATCTCCGTGGGCGTCTACCCGGTCGCGGTGGCCGAGCAGGTCTGGACCGTGGGCGAGGACGCGCTGCTGCCCTGGGTCGAGGAGGCGTACGACGAGGCAGGAGCCCCGAAGCCGACCATCCTCGACGACCCCGAGGCCGGCGCCTCCGTCCCCTACGAGGAGTTCGTCGAGGCCAAGCCCGACCTCATCGTGGCCCCGTACTCGGGCCTCACCGAGGAGCAGTACAAGGTGCTCAGCGACATCGCCCCGGTCGTCGCCTACCCGGACACCGCCTGGACCACCCCGTGGGACGACACCATCCGGATCACCGCCGAGGCGCTCGGCCGCTCCGCTGCGGGCGACAAGGTGCTCGCCGACATCGACGACTTCGTCGCCGACAAGGCCGCGAAGCACCCCGAGTTCGCGGGCAAGACCTTCGCCGCGATCGTCGACTCGCCCACCGAGGGCAAGGTGTACGTCTACCCGCAGGCCGACCCGCGCGCCGGCTTCCTCGAGGGGCTCGGCGTGAAGGTCGCCCCGTCCGTGGCCGAGCTGGACACGTCGAACGGCGGGTTCTTCTACGCCCTGTCGTACGAGGAGCTCGACAAGCTGACGTCCGACTTCGTCGTCGACTACGCCTACACGCCCGAGGACGCCAAGACGTTCCTCACCAAGAAGGAGCTGCAGGCCATCCCCGCCGTCAAGGCCGGCAAGGTCGCGCAGATCGTCGGCACCGCGCCCGTCTCGTCCGTGTCACCCCCCACGGCGCTCTCCGTGTACTGGGACAAGGGCTTCCCGGCCCTCGTCGACTCGATGGCCGAGGTGCTCGGCGACTGACCCCGCCCCCGCAACGTGCGTGCTGACCTGATCCTCATCAGGCCGTCTTGAGGATCAGGTC
>NZ_JBHUWC010000135.1:0-11307 GCF_042670225.1 Isoptericola sp. NPDC057191
GTGCCGAGGTAGTGCGCACTACCTCGGCAGGAAGGGAACTACCTCGGCAGGACTCCTGCTACCTCGGGGTCACGTGTCGCGCTCGGTGATCGCGTCGTCCTCGCGGTGATCGTCCTCCCCGCCGGGCGGGAAGTCGGCCCGCTCGGGGCGGGCGCGCAGGGCCAGGATGCTCAGGAGCAGCCCGCCCCAGACGACCGCCAGGGACACCACCATCAGCAGGATCGCGGAGCCGCTCATCGGGCCGCCTCCTTCGTCGTCGCCGCCGTGACGGGCGGGTACTCGGGCCAGGCCACGAAGTCGTCCGGGCTACGGCGCCAGCGCGGGAGCGTCAGCACCACGGCACCCACCACGAGCACGACCAGCGTGCCCCAGCCGGCGTACAGCAGGTACGTGGAGTCGTAGCCCTCGTACCCGTTCTGCACCAGGTCGACGATGCGCGAGACCAGCATGTACGCCAGGACGGCCGGGACGACCGCGCCGACGCAGACGTACCACCAGCGGCCCACCTGCGCCGTGGACACGGCGTTGAGGTGGTAGCGCAGCTCGGGGCTGGTGCGCAGCAGCCACACGAGGAACACGCACATGAGCACGGCGGACGCGACGATGCCGACGTTGTTGGACCAGTTGTCGATCGTGTCGAGCGCGATGAGGCCCGTCGTGGTCGAGAAGCCCACCACCGAGAGCACCGCCGCGACGACGCCGATCCACAGCACCGCCGAGCGGCGCGAGAGGCCGAACTTCTCCTGGAAGCCGGCCGACACGACCTGCAGGATCGAGATCAGCGAGGTGAAGCCCGCCATCGCCAGGGACCCGAAGAACAGGGCGCCGAACAGCGGACCCGCCGGCATCTGCGAGACGACGGCCGGGAACGTCACGAACGACAGGATCGGGCCCGTGATGCCCTCGAGGTCGGCGACGGCGACACCCTGCTCGTGCGCGAGGAAGCCGAGGGCGGCGAACACGCCGATGCCGGCGAGCATCTCGAAGCCGGAGTTGGAGAACGCCACGACCAGGCCCGGCGAGGTCAGGTTGGCCCGGCGCTTCCGGTACGACGAGTACGTGATCATGATGCCGAACGCCACGGAGAGGGAGAAGAAGATCTGCCCATAGGCGGCGATCCAGACGTTCGGGTCGCCGAGCGCGCTCCAGTCGGGCGTGAAGAGGGCGTTGAGACCGTCGACCGCGCCGTCGAGGAAGACCGAGCGCACCACGAGCACGGCGAACGCGACCACGAGCAGCGGCAGGAAGACGACGTTGGCCTTCTCGATGCCCTTGGCGACACCGCCCACCAGGACGACGATGCTCACCACCCACACCAGCAGCAGCGGGATCAGCACCGCCGGCACGAAGTCGAGGGAGAACCACGGGCCGCCGTTCGCCGTGTCCGACAGCTGCAGGTAGTCGCCGGTGAAGAAGCCCGCCGTGTCGTCACCCCACTTCAGGGTGAAGGAGTACACGAAGTAGCTCAGCGCCCACCCGATGATCGCGGCGTAGTAGATGGCGATGACGAAGCAGATCATCACCTGGAACCAGCCCAGGCTCTCCAGCCACCGTCGCACCCGGCGGAACACCGTCGGAGGGCCGCCGCGGAACCGGTGGCCCAGCGCGTAGTCGAGGAACAGGATCGGGATGCCCGCGGTCAGCAGCGCGATGACGTAGGGGACCAGGAAGGCGCCCCCTCCGTTCTCGTACGCGACGCCCGGGAACCGCCAGATGTTGCCCAGCCCGACGGCCGAGCCGATCGCGGAGAGGATGAAGCCGACCTGCCCGGTGAACTGCTCCCGGGGAGGCGAGGTGTCAGTGGTCGTGGTGCTCACAGCCGTCGAACCTCCATGGTGAGCGGCGTCGCGTCAACCGTGTCTCACGAACGATGCTGCCTCACCCGGCCGGGGCCGACCAGTCGTCAGCCCTCCAGCAGGCGGCCCACGAGGCCCCCGTGCAGCCGCCCCTCGGGGTCGAAGCGCGCGGCCAGACGCCGGAAGTCGTCGAACCGGGGGTACATCGCCGCGACGTCGTGCGGGTCGAGCGTGCTGACCTTGCCCCAGTGCGGCCGGGCGCCCAGCGGCACCAGCGCGGCCTCGACGGCGGGCAGCACGGCGCGCACGTCGTCCTCGCGGGGCAGCCACGTGAAGTGCAGCCCCACGCAGGGCTCGTCGAACGGGCTGAGCCACAGGTCGTCGGCGGCGACGGTGCGGATCTCGCTGGTCTGCAGCAGCGGCGCGACCTGCGGCCCGAGGGCGCGCAGCGCGTCGATCGCGACGGCGGCGTTCCGGCGCGGCACCAGGTACTCGGACTGGACCTCCTCGCCCGCCGACGGCGTGAACTCCATCCGGAAGTGGCTCAGGCGCTCGTGCCACGGCCCGGCGACGCCGAGCTGCTCCGTGCACGCCGCCGGGTCGACGCCGGGCAGCGGGTGCACGGGGACGGTCTCCCAGCGCAGGAGCTCCGGGGCCAGGCCGCGCACGCTGGGCCGGTCGGCGCGCTCCAGCGACTTGAACCACACGTGCCGCACCGCCGGCTCGTCCCAGCTCGTGAACGCGCTCACCGAGTACGCGGCCGAGGTGATCGCGTCGAAGCTCGCGACGAACGTCTCCCACGGCACGTCGGCCGCCACGTCCTGCCGGATGGCGAACGCCGGCACGGTGCGCAGCTCCACCCGCGTCACGACCCCCAGCGCGCCGAGGGACACCACGGTGCCGGGGAACTCGTCCGGGTCGCCGGCCCGCGTGATGCGGCGCAGCTCGCCCGCGGGCGTCATGATCTCGAGGCCCTCGACGGCGCTCGCCAGGCTCTGGTTCGTGTCCCCGGAGCCGTGCGTGGCGGTCGCGACGGCGCCGGCCACCGAGATGTGCGGCAGGGAGGCCATGTTCCCCAGCGCGCGCCCGGTCGCGTGGAGCGCCTGGGACACCTCGCCGTAGCGCAGGCCCGCGCTCACGGACACGACCTCCCCCTCGGTGCCGCCCGCGTCCGGCGTCAGCGGCTCGACGGCGGGCCGCCCGTCGTCGAGCGCGTCCACCTGGACGTGGACACCTTCGGTGTCCGCGACGTCGTTGAACGAGTGGCGCGACCCGAGCGCACGCACCGGGCCGCCGGCGAGCAGGACGTCGGCGAGCTCCTCCAGCGACGTGGGGCGCGCGACGGAGCGTGCGGAGTACGTGAGGTTTCCGGCCCAGTTGCGATGCACGGCACTACCCTGCCATCCGCGACGCCGTCCCGGCGGCTCAGTCCCGGGACTCGGCCAGGTCGTCGGCCCGCTGGTCGGTCTGCTGGCCGGCCTGCTCGTCGGCGAGGTAGACGGCGAGGTCGGCGACCGCGGCGTCGAGGGCCGCGAGCTCTTGCGGCGTCGGCTCACGGAGCCACTGCACGTCGACGGCGGGGTCGCGGGACGACGCCGCGGGCCAGCGCCAGCGCGCGGCGACGACGCCGTCCACGGCCACGCAGTGCACGTACGCGCCCGCCCGGTCGGGGGGCGGCAGCGCCGGGTCGAGCACCACGGGTCGCGTCTCGCGGTAGGACATCAGCAGCTCGTCGTAGGCCTGCAGCAGGTCGACGACGGGCGCGCCGTCCGGGTCGCCGGTCGTGCCGCGGTCGGCGCGGGCCTGGGCTTCCTGGGACGCCTCGGCCGTCGCCGCCGTGGCGACGAGGGTCAGCCCCTCGAGGTCGCCCCTGCCCGGGACCTGCACGACCTCCCCCGCGTCGGTCAGCGCCGCGAGGGCGGGCCGCAGGGCCCCGGCGGTCAGCCCGCTCCAGTCCCGCAGGTCGTTCGTCGTCGCGAACGCGCGCCCCGGCAGGTAGCGGCGCCACAGCTCGACGACGGCGGCCTCGGCGTCGAACCGCTCGCCCAGCGGCCCGTAGCCCGCGGGCACGCGGTCGTCGAAGGTCGCGTACGACTGGTGCTGCAGGGGGGCGTCGACGGGCGGCGGGCCGCTGATCACGAGCTGCCGCAGCTCCGCGTGCATGAGCATCTGGGTGAACGCGATGCCGGGTGCGTCGGCGTCGAGCACGCCGCGCGCCAGCAGCTCGTCCTTGATCTGGGCGCGGGTGCGCGGGCCGTCCGCCACGGCCGCTGCGACGGCGTCGGCCCCGGGGCCGAGGTCGCCCAGTTTCCAGGACCGTTCCGTCGACGCCATCTGCCGCGCGATGCGCGGGCCGGTGAGCTCCAGCAGCCACCGCGCGTCGTCGGGTCGCACCAGGTGCCACGTGGGTCGCAGCAGGTGGGTGCGCAGCACCTCGCCCGCGGCGAGCGCCGCGTTCGTCGCCGCACGGCCCGGTCGTGCTCCGGGCGGGACGCGCCGCGACACGCCCCAGAGGGCGGGCTGCAGCTCCTGGCCCTGCACGGCGAGGAGCGCACCCACCACCGCGGACGCGTCCGGTGCGGAGGGCTGTCGCAGGCCCGTGGCGGCGAGGCGCGCGGCCCGGACGACGGCGGAGCCGAGCGCCGTCCCGCTCAGACGGGCCGCCCGGCGGGCTCCGCCTCGGCCAGGGGGATGCGGCCGCCCATGCCGACCATCTCCAGCACCTCGGCGACCGCCTCCGACGGCTGGTACAGGCTCACGGGCGTGCCCGTCTCCTGTCCCAGCATGTACACCTGCAGGATGAAGGCCACCCCGGAGGAGTCGATGAACGTGACGTCCCGGGTGTCCAGGACGATGGGGTCGGTGGCGCCCCGTGCGGCGAGCCCTGCCATCGCGTCGCTCGCCGCCTCCCGCAGCGCGGCGTCGACCTCGCCCCAGAGGGTGAGGACGGTCCCGCCGTCGGTGACCCGGGACGTGATGCCCGAGCTCGGTCCGGGGTCGCTGCTCGTGTCGATGTCCATGTGGTCGTGATGCTCCCGTGTGGGGCCGTGCCGGCTGTGGGCGCGGTCCGCGCCCTCTCCGTTCAGCGAACGGCCCGCGTCGAGTGTTCCCCCGTCAGGCGGATTCGTCCAGCGCCCGTACTTTCGGGCGGGTCGAGGCCGAGCCTGGCGGCGCGGAGCGGCCGTCGTCCGCCGCACCAGGGTCGTCCAGATCGGTCACGTCCGCGACCCGTGCGTCGAGGGCGCGCACCAGCTGCGCGCCGTCGACCGTGGCGGACACGCCGTGCCCGCCGCCCCCGACCGACACCGGCCCGGCCTGCGCGACGCGGGAGTCCGCGACCACCGGCCAGGCGCGGAGCGAGCCGAACGGCGTGATCGTGCCGCGCTCGTACCCGGTGACGTCGCGCGCCACCTCCTTGTCGGGCATCGACAGTCGTGACACCCCGAGCAGCGCGCGCAGCCGGGGCCACGCGATGGTGCGGTCGCCCGGCACGAGGACGAACAGGTAGTCGTCGTCACCGCGCCGCACCACCAGCGTCTTGAGGACCTGGCTCGGTGCCACCCCTCGGGCGCGGGCCGCCTCCGCGAGCGAGCCGACCGGCCCGTGCCGCACGATCTCGAACGCGATCCCGGACGCTTCGAGCGCCTCGCGGGTGCGCCGCTCGCCCGGGCTCTCCTCGGCTGCCGGCACTAGGGCGCCTCGTCCTCGCGCGCTGCCGGCTTGTCGGTGCTCGACGTCGAGCCGCCGTCGGAGGACTCGCCCTCCGTGCCGCCGGTGGAGACGACGAGGGTGACCGTGGATCCCTGCGGCACCGTCGTGCCCGCACCGCGGGTCTCCAGCACGACCCCCTCGGCCCCGTCGCCCTCCCCTGGCTCGGTGCGCACCGAGAGCCCGAGGGCCTCCAGCTGCGCGGTCGCGTTCGCCAGGGACTTCCCGGTGACGTCCGGGACGGCCACCTGCTCCGGTCCGCTCGAGACGACGAGGGTGACGGCCGAGCCCTGCTCGACACTCGTCCCGCCGGCGGGGTCCGTCCCCAGGACGTCCCCCTCCGGCACCTCGCCGCTGGCCTGCGAGACCACGCGCGGCACGAGGCCGACGTCCCGCACGGCCTGTGCGGCCGACTGCTCGCCCTGCCCGACGACGTCCGGCACCACGGCCTGCTCCGGGCCGCTGGAGACCACGAGCGTGACGGTGGCACCCTTCGGCACCCGGGTCCCCGCGCCCGCGGTCCGCACGACCTGGCCCTCGGGCGCGTCGCTGGCCTGCGTCGTCGTCGTGACCTTCAGCCCGAGCCCCTGGAGCCTGCTCTTCGCGGCGGCGAGGTCCTGGCCGGACACGTCCGGCACGAGGACCTTCGTCACGGGTGGCTGGGTCGAGCCGTCCGACGTGCCGCCGCTCGGCTTCTTGATCGGCGCGGACGTCGTGCCGTCCCCCGCCTTCGTCCCCGGCGTCGTCGACGCGCCGCCCTTCGTCCCGCCGGGCTTCGCACCGCCGGTCGTGCCGCCCTTCGACGTCGTCCCGTCGGCCTTCGCGCCCTGGCCAGTGCCCTTGCTCTTGTCCGTGCTCTGGTCCGCGCCCTGGCCGGCGCCGCGGGGGTGCTGCGCGGCCTTCTCTTGCGCCGTACCGGTCGAGCCGGCCGAGCCGGTCGAGCCCACGTCCTCGGCCTTCCACGCACGGTTCGGGACGGGACCTGCGGCGAAGAACTCGAAGTGCCACGGCTCGGGCTTCGACCCGTCGTGCCGTGCCCACGACGGGTTGTCCCAGCCGTAGTCCGGACCGTGCACGCGCATCCACACGTACTGGGCGGTGGTGCCGGAGGAGATCGGGACGCCGAGGTCGACCGCGAGCCCCCAGCCGTGGTTCGACCAGCCCGGCGTCGCCGCGAGGTAGCCCTTCGTGGCCTTGAGACGCACCTGCGCGTCGAACGTCCGGTACGAGTCGGTCATCGGGATCGGCACCCCGAACTCCTTCTCGTACTCCGCGCTCAGCGCCATGAGCTGCTCGGCGGCGTCGCAGCGCAGCATGTGCCCGGGGGCGAAGTCGAGGGGGCAGAGCGCCGAGGTCGGGATCCGCCCGTTGGCGTACCCCGCGGTGCTCTTGCCGTACCGGTCGACCAGCTCCAGCAGGCTCGCCGTCAGCGTCGCGCGGGCCGCGACCGTGCCGTCAGCCCGCTGCACCCACGACGTCCCCGCGGGCAGGATGCCGCCGGTGAGCGTCGTCGTCGACGGGTCCAGCAGCGTGGCCAGGCGGGTCGCCGCCACGACGACGTCGTCGAACGTCACCGGCTCCGCGTCGTGGGAGGCATCGTGCTCCGCCTCGTCCTGCGGCGCGTTCTTCGGCGCGTCCTGCGGCTCGTCCTTCGGTTCGTCCTTCGGCTCGGGCGTCGCCGGGCCGCCGGTGACCCGGTGCGCGACGGGGACGACGTGCGCGGCGTCGGGCACCGCCACGGGCTCGGCCGGCGACCCGTCCCGCGACCGGTCCGGCACCGGGGTCGCGAGCGGCGTGGCCGCCTCCGCGCCCGGCGTGGCGAACTGGCCCGCCGCGGCCGACGCCGCCGACTGCTGGGCCACGTACCTGCTGAGGAGCATGCCGAGCTCCGCGGCGGCCTGCTCGACCTGCGGCGTCACCGCGCGTCCCGCGTCCTTCGAGGCGAGCTCGGCACGCTCGAGCACGCCGAGGACCTCCTCGACCGTCGCCGGACCGGTCGACGACGACGTCCCGACCACGCCCACCGAGACACCGCCGCCCAGCGGGCTGCCGGCACCGACCGCCGGCGTGTCCTGGTCGGCGACGCCGACGGCGTTCCACGGGAGGCCGGCCACCGGCGCGGCGAAGAACGCCGCCGCGAGGACGCACGTCGCCGTCGACGTGGCGAGCAGCTTCCCGACGCGCCGACGCCGACGGACAGGAGACTCTGCGGTGACCACGCGCGCCACCTCGTCGGCGTCCCTCGGAGACCTCACGACGCGAACCTCCCCCATCGGCACTGCTCAGGCGCTCGGATCCTGCCACACCTTGGTGTCGTCGTGTGACACGGGCGACAGGACCAGGGTTCCACTGTGCGCCAGACGTCACGCACGTGCCACCCCTGCGGCGAGAGTTCACGCCGACGTCACCCGCACCCCGCCGGGAGGCCGTGCGCCGGCCCGCGACACCCGCTGCCGCCCCGGCCCCCGGCGCGGCAGACTGGTCGGCATGACCACCGTCGACCTCAACAGCGACCTGGGCGAGGGGTTCGGCCGCTGGACCCTGGGCGACGACGAGGCGATGCTCGACGTCGTGTCGTCGGCGAACGTCGCCTGCGGGTTCCACGCCGGCGACCCGACGACGATCCGCCGCACGGTGCGCCTCGCGGCGGCCCGAGGCGTGGCCCTCGGCGCCCACGTCGGCTACCGCGACCTGGCCGGGTTCGGCCGCCGCGACATCGACGTCCCGTCGGCCGAGCTGCAGGCCGACGTCGTCTACCAGCTCGGCGCCCTGCAGGCGCTCGCCGCCGTCGAGGGCACCCGCGTCACCTACGTGAAGCCGCACGGCGCGCTCTACAACACGGCGGCCGTGGACGAGCGGGTGGCGGCCGACGTCGCCGCCGCGGTCGCCGCCGTCGACCCCACGCTCGTCCTGCTCGGGCTGCCCGGCACGCCGGCGCTCGCCGCCGCCGAGGCCGCGGGCCTGCCGACCGCCGCCGAAGCCTTCGCCGACCGCGCGTACACGACCGCCGGCACGCTTCTCCCGCGCTCCGCACCGGGCGCCGTCCTGCACGACCCGGAGGTCGTCGCCCGCCGCATGCTGCGGCTCGTCACCGAGGGCGTCGTCGAGGCCGAGGACGGCACGGACGTCGCGGTGCGCGCCGACTCGGTCTGCGTGCACGGCGACACCCCCGGCGCCGTCGCGATGGCGCGCCGCGTCCGCGAGGCGTTCGACGCCGCGGGGGTCGCCCTCGCACCCTTCGCGCCGGCGCCCGGCCGCTGACCGTGCGCGTCCTGCCCGCCCGCGACGACGCGCTGCTCGTCGAGGTGGACGACCTCGCGCAGGCGCTCGCGCTGCACGCCACCCTCCGCGACGACCCGCTGCCCGGCGTCGGGCGCACGGTGCCCGGCGCGCGCACCCTGCTGGTCCCGTTCGACCCGTGGCGCGTGCCCGCGGCCCGGCTCGCCGCCCTGCTGCGGGCGCGGGCGGCCGCGGCGTTCCACCGGGGCCAGCGCCAGGACGGAGAGGATGGGGAGGACGAGGGGAGCGCGGCGGGCGTCGGGCGACTCGTCGAGATCCCCACGGTGTACGACGGCGAGGACCTGGAGGACGTCGCGCGGCTGCTCGGCTGGAGCCCGCAGGAGGTGGTCCGGCGGCACACGGCAGCGGCGTGGGTGGTGGGGTTCGTCGGCTTCGCGCCCGGGTTCGCGTACCTGACGGGCGACGACTCCGGCCTCGTCGTGCCGCGGCGCGAGACCCCGCGCACGCGCGTCCCGGCGGGCGCCGTGGCGCTCGCCGGTCCGTACTCCGGCGTCTACCCGCGCGCCAGCCCGGGCGGGTGGCAGCTCGTCGGGCGCACCGGCGTCGTCACGTGGGACCCCGACGTCGACCCGCCCACCCCGTGGTCCCCCGGTGACCGCGTGCGCTTCACGCCCGTGCGGGAGTCCGTCCGCGCCGCGGGCGGTCGTCAGGTCGGCAGCTCGAGCCCGGGTCGGCAGCTCGAACTGCCGCCCCGGTCTCAAGGTGCCGACCTGATCGACGCGACCCTGGAGGTGCGGACCCCCGGGGTGCAGGCGCTGGTGCAGGACCTCGGGCGGCCCGGGCTCGCGCACCTCGGCGTGTCCGCCTCCGGCGCCGCGGACCCGCGCAGCCTGCGCGCCGCGAACCGTGCCGTGGGGAACCCCGTCGGCGCGGCCGCCGTCGAGGCCGCGGGAGGCGGGCTGCGGCTGCGCGCCCGGGGCGATGTCGTCGTCGCCCTCGCCGGCGCGGACGCGCACGCCGTCGTGCACCGCGGCGGCGACCCGGACGACCGCCGCCGCGCGCCGCTCGCGAGGGCGTTCCGCCTGCGCGACGGCGACGAGCTGGCGCTGGGCCAGCCCGAGCGCGGGCACCGGACCTACGTCGCCCTGCGCGGAGGCATCGACGTCCCACCGGTCCTCGGCTCGCGCGCGACCGACGTCCTCGGTCACCTCGGCCCGCCACCCCTCGCACCCGGCACCGCCCTGCGCTGTGAGCGGGCGATTGGCCCTGCCGACCGCCGGAAACAGGGCCAACCGCCCGCTCACCACGGGGTGGGGGCGGTGGCGGTGGACGACGTCGGGGCGCCCGACCCGGCGACGCTGCCCGCGCCGGGCCGGCTCACGACGCTGCCCGTCGTGCTCGGCCCGCACGACGACTGGTTCACCCGCGACGCCGTCGTCCGCCTCGGGGGACAGGTGTGGACGGTGACCGACCGTGCGGACCGCGTGGGTCTGCGGCTGGACGGCGCGCGCCCGCTGGACCGCACGCCCGCGGCACAGGGCCTGGAGCTGCCCAGCGAGGGCTGCGTGACCGGTGCGCTGCAGGTGCCGCCGGACGGGCTGCCCGTCCTGTTCGGGGTCGACCACCCGCTGACGGGCGGGTACCCGGTGGTCGCGGCGGTGGCGTCGACGCACACGTGGCTGCTGGGCCAGCTGCCGCCGGGGGCGCGGGTGCGGTTCCGCCTCTGACCTCAGGCGCGGCGCCCGAGCAGGCTGTACGCGTTGGGCAGGCGCCCGTCCCAGGCAGCGGCGTGCAACCCGTCGGGCCGCCAGAACGGGTCGGGGTGCTCCTCCAGGTGCTCCAGCTCGAACCCGGCACGACGGCACGCCATGACGATCTCGGCGAGCGTGCGCTGCCGCTCGACGGCGCCATGGCCGGGGAACGTGTCGTTGACGTGCGACCGCTCGAAGTACCCGCGGTCGGGTCGCACCCGGATCTCGTCGGTGTCCCACTCCCACAGCGGCACCAGCGGGTGCGCCTCGTAGACGTAGAACCACCCGCCCGGGCGCAGCAGCCGCCGCACCTCGGCGAGGAACGCGGCGAGGTCGGCGACCCAGATGAGCGCGCCCTTGCCGGTGTAGACCAGGTCCGCGCAGGCGTCGTCCAGCCCGCTGTCGGGGAGCGTGGCCCGCGTGTACCGGCACGGCAGGCCGAGCTCGTCGGCGCGGCGCTGCGCGCTCGCCACCGGCGCCGCGCTGTAGTCCAGCCCGTGCACGGACCGTGCGCCCAGACGCGCGAGGGCGAGGTCGTCCAGCCCGTGCCCGCTGAGCGGGTGCACGACGTCCGCCCCCGGGACGATCGGGCGCAGCACCTCGACCTCCGCCGGCAGCAGCTCGACCGTCCGCGCCTGCTCCAGCAGGTCGTCGTACTCGTCGGTGTACTTGCGCGACGCGACGGCCCAGGCGGCGCGCGTCTCCTCCCCGGTGGCGTCCATGGAGGCACCCTGTCACCGGCGCACGGGTCGGGCCCAGGGATTTCGGGGGGCTGCGGGATCCCGCGGCCGGGGACGACGAAGGCCCGGCAG
>NZ_JBHUWC010000136.1:0-11222 GCF_042670225.1 Isoptericola sp. NPDC057191
GTTCTGCTCTCCGTCAGCGGTCGACGTCAGCGGTCGACGAGCCGCCAGCCCACGGCCTGGAACGCGCTCGGGTCGGCCTCGCCGTCGAGCAGGAGGCCGCCCTGCGCCCGAGCGACGACGTCGTCCACGAGGACGCCGCGGCCGAGGTAGGACGGGTCGGTCACGACCCGCCACCGGACGAGCTGCTCGCCCGGCGCCAGGTCGGCCCGGGCCTGCGTCCACCGGCGCGTGCCCGCCCCGGAGGTGACGCCGTCGGGGTGGTCGACGGGGCCGCGGTCGCGCACCTCGAAGGGCAGGGGAGCCCAGGTGGCCCCGCCGTCGGCGGAGGTCTCCAGGTGCAGCAGGTCGCTCTCCTCGGTGTCGAGGTAGAGGTCGAACGCCAGCCGGCCGCCGGTGGCGGGCACGTCGAGGGCGGTGGTGAGGGTCGACGTCGTCCCGTTCGCGTCGCCGGAGAACCACGCGTCGTCGCCGCGACGCGCGTCCACGCCCTGCGCGTAGGCCAGGCCGTGCGCCCACTCGCGCCGCGCGCCGTTGATGCTGCCCGAGTTGCGCGACGGGTGCACGCGGTTGGTCAGCAGGATGGCGAACGAGTGCGTGTCGAAGTCGATGACGATCGACGTGCCCGTGTACCCGGTGTGCCCGGCGGTCTGCGGCCCGGACATGGCGTCCATGTACCACCGCTGGTCGAGCTCGAAGCCGAGCCCGTGGGCGTCCCCGGGGAACGCGGTGTTGAAGTCGGTGACCATGAGGCGCACGGACGCGGGGGACAGGATGCGCGCCTTGCCGTACCGGCCGCCGTTGAGCAGCGCCTGGGAGAGGATCGCCAGGTCGCCCGCCGTCGAGAACACGCCGGCGTGGCCGGCCACGCCGCCGAGGGACCAGGCGTTCTCGTCGTGCACCTCGCCCCGGACGACCCCGCGCGGCGGGCTCGACTGGTACTCGGTGGCCGCCGTGCGGTCCACGGCGGTGGGGTTGTACCCGGTGTCGGTCATCCCGAGCGGCCGGGTGATGCGGTCGGCGACGACCTGGTCGAGCGGCTCGCCGCGCAGCCGTTCGACGAGCACGCCGAGGGTGATGAGGTTGAGGTCGCTGTAGAGGTACCGGGTCCCGGGCGGGGCGTCGAGCGGCTGGGCCATGACCGCGGCGATCCGCGACTCGCGGTCGGGGTACTTGCTCCACAGCGGCAGCCACGCGACGAACCCGGAGGTGTGGGTGAGCAGCTGCCGCACGGTGACGTCCTGCTTGCCGCCGGCGGCGAACTCGGGCAGGTACGTGGCGACGGGCTCCTCCAGCCCGACGCGGCCCTCCTGGATCAGCTGCACGACGGCGATCGAGGTGAACAGCTTCGACACGGAGGCGAGGTCGAAGATCGTGTCCTCGCGCATGGGGACCCGCTGGTCGGCCGGCAGGGCCACGCCCCGGTCCCCGTAGGCGACCGCCCACCCGCTGGCGTCGGTGCGCACGACCTTCCCCTCGTACCCCATGAGCCCGACGGCTCCCGGGTACAGGGGGTACGTCGCGCTGCCGACCGGCTGCTCGTGCGAGCGCACCTGGGCGACGGCGGCCTCGATCGGGGCGGGGTCCAGCCCGACGTCTGCCGGGTCGGCCGTGGTGAGCGTGGTCGACGGCGGCATGAACTGCACCGCGGGGCCGCCGCCCGCCGCGGCGCTCGTCGTGTGCACGAGCGGCACGACCAGGAGCCCCGTCGCGAGGCCGGCTGCGATCATCGCGCGTCCGCGCGGTTGCCGGCGGCTCATGCCCGCGGTCCGCGGTAGAGGAGGTACTGCTGGCGCCGCCGGTCGAAGTCCGCCAGCTCGGCCTGCCAGGCGGCGACGACCTCGTCGGTGTCCGCGCCGGCGTCGATCTGCTGCCGCAGGCGAGGGGAGCCGGTGAGCTTGTCGATCCAGAAGGGTCGCTGCGGGTCCCAGGAGTCCTGCCGCCACGCGAACTCGGGGTAGAGCGCGGCGGCGGCCACGAGCATCGCGACGCCCGTGCGCACGGGGTCGAAGCGGGCCGGGTCGTCGACGGTGACCTGGACGCCCCCGCACACGGTGTTCGCGTGCTTGCTGAACGTGGGGTTGAAGTAGGCCTCGCGGAAGAGGACGCCGGGCAGGTCGGCCTCCGTGAGGGCCTCCGCCCAGCGGTGGTCGACGAACGGCGCGCCGACGAGCTCGAACGGCCGGGTGGTGCCCCGCCCCTCGGAGAGGTTCGTGCCCTCGAACATGCACGTGCCGGGGTAGGCGAGGGCGGTGTCCGGGGTGGGCATGTTCGGGCTGGGCATCACGAAGTCGAGGCCCGTCCCGCCGAACGTGACGTCGCGGCGCCAGCCGGAGACCTCGACCACGTCGAGCCGGGCGAGGCGCTCGCCCACGACGTCGGGGAGGAACTCGCCGTCGAAGAACCGGGCGAGCTCGCCGACGGTCATGCCGTGGGCCTGCACGATCTCCTTCGCCCCGACGCCCGAGGTGAACCCGCTGGTCATCATGGGGCCGCGGGCGGTGCCGCCCACCGGGTTGGGACGGTCGAGGACGACGAACCGGGACCCGGTGGCCACGGCCGCCTGCATGGCCGTCCACATCGTCCAGATGTACGTGTAGAAGCGGGCGCCGACGTCCTGGATGTCGAAGACGACGGTCTCGACCTCGGCCGCGCGGAACATCTCGGTCATCTTGCTGACCCCGGCGCCGTAGGCGTCGTAGACGGTGAGGCCGGTGCGCTCGTCGACGAACGTGCCCTCCGAGCTCCCCGCCTGCGCCGTGCCGCGGAACCCGTGCTCGGGTCCGAAGACCCCGACGAGGTCCACGGCGCCGGAGGCGTGCATCTCGTCGACGACGTTGCGCAGGTTGCGCAGCACGCCGGTGGGGTTCGTGATGATGCCGACGCGCTCCCCGCGCAGGGTCGCCCAGCCGTCGGCGTGCGCCCGGTCGGCGCCCGGGACGACGGGGCGCGCCGGGACGCCCGCGGCCGCGGTGGTCTCGGGCCGGGCCTGCGCGCCCAGCGCGGCGAGGGGGACGGTCGCCGCGCCCAGCGCGGTGCCCGTCAGGAGCTGGCGGCGGTTGAGCCGGGGGCCTCGGTCGGCCGCTCGTGGGGCCGGGTGGTCGTTGCGCATCGTCAGGGTCCTTCCTGCCTCATGCTGCGTGCGGGCCGCCGGGTCGTCGTCGAGCCGGTCGTCCTGCGATGGCGCCACGGCGTCGTCGCCGTCGCGGTGAGCCCGCCGCGCCCCGCTGCGTCGCAGGAGCACGGCGGCGCCGGACACGTCGCGTGTTCGTCAAGGGTTGCCCTGATGGGCCGTGCTCCTGAAAGTTACCGACACCGCGGGGTGACGGCAAGGGGCCTCGACGAGACTCGGTGAGACTCACCGGGGGAGGACGCCGGGGCGACCGTCGTGGGAAGGCCCGAGGATCGGGCGACCGCCCGAGGGTGCGGGCGGGTGAAGATGCGAGGTGTGCCCCGGGCGGGATTCGAACCCGCACTGGATCGGGTTTGAGCCGATTGCCTCTGCCGGTTGGGCTACCGGGGCGTGCGAGCCCCATCGAACCACAGGTGCAGGTCACGGGCCGAACCGTCCGGCGCCTGCGCGCGGGAGGGACGGGGTCTGCCGCGTCGCACTCGTCACACCCGGCACGGGACGCGTCGCCCCGCCATGGCCACTAGGATGGGGCGCGTGACCGACGAGAAGCCCCACGACGCGAAGCCCGAGGCGACGGTGCCGCTCGACCTGCCGCCCCTGATCGACCAGGAGCCCGAGGCCCCGAAGACGCCGGAGCGACCCGCGCGTCGCGCGGTGGTCGTCGAGGACGAGGCCCTCATCCGCATGGACGTCGTCGAGACGCTGCGCGAGGCCGGCTTCGACGTCGTCGGCGAGGCGGGTGACGGCGAGACGGCCGTCCGACTCGCGACGGAGCTCAAGCCCGACGTCGTGGTGATGGACGTCAAGATGCCCGAGCTGGACGGGATCTCGGCGGCCGAGCGGATCGGCAAGGCGCACGCCGCGCCCGTCGTGCTCCTCACCGCGTTCTCGCAGACCGAGCTCGTCGAGCGGGCGCGCGACGCCGGTGCGATGGCCTACGTCGTCAAGCCGTTCACCCCGGCGGACCTGCTGCCCGCCGTCGAGATCGCGATCTCCCGGTACCAGCAGATCGGGGCCCTCGAGTCGGAGGTCGCCGACCTCACCGAGCGCTTCGAGACCCGGAAGCGGGTGGACCGCGCCAAGGGGCTGCTCATGACCAAGATGGGTCTCAGCGAGCCCGAGTCCTTCCGCTGGATCCAGAAGACGTCGATGGACCGGCGCCTCACGATGCGCGAGGTGGCGGACGCCGTCATCGAGCAGGTCGGCGCCTGACACGCACCCCGGTTGGCCCGGTCGCAGGACGATGTCCTGTGGCCGGGCCACGGCCGTTGTGCGACGACCTGCGGGCCGCTATCGTCGCCTGGGTGTCGTGACCGATCTGTGATATTCATGCTTCAACGACCGTGAGCACGGGCAGCGCCCGGCCCGGTTCCCGAGCAGACAGGTGGGAGACCTTCCACCGCGCCGGGAGCGCGGGGACGGTCTTTCGTCGAGGAGGTGCCGATGCGTGCAGCGGTCGAGGTCCGGCCGGCCCAGCAGGGCGACATGGTCGCCGTCGCGCACCTCGCGGAGCGCGCGGTCGACGAGTCGCCCACGGCGGTGCAGGGCTCTCCCGCTGACGCGTCGCGGCTGCTGGAGCACCTGAGCGTGCTGGTGGGCGCGGGCGGCCAGGTGCTGGTCGCGACCCACGAGGAGGAGATCTCCGGCTTCGCGGTGCTGCGCGTCATCGACCCGCTGCTGTTCGCGACGACGACCAGCCTGTACATCGACGCCGTGTTCGTGGCGCCGTCCGCGCGGCGACGCGGCGTCGGGCACGCCCTCGTCGCGGCCGCCGCCGCCGTGGCGGGCGAACGCGGTGCGGAGAACGTGTACTGCGCCCCCGCACCGGGCGCCAGGGGCATGCACCGGTTCCTCGCCCGCCTCGGCTTCGCGCCGACGTCCGGGCACCGGGTGGTCGCCACGGCGACGCTGCTGCGGCGCCTGGCGCAGGAGAACCCCCGCTCGACCCGTGCCGCTGTCCGGGTCGGGCGGCGCGAGGCGACCCGTGCGGCGATCGAGGACCTCGTCGCCCGGCGGCGGCGCGCCCGCGCCGCAGGCCTGCCCACCGGCCCGGTCGACCTGCGCGCCTTCCAGGAGGAGCGTGACGCCGCGCTGCGCGAGGCGGCCGGCCGCCCCGGCGAGCAGGCCGACGACGTCGTCGACGGCTTCGTCGAGCTGGGCGCGCGGCCGCACCGGGACGCGACGAGCGGTTCCGTCTCCTGACGTCCGCCGCACCGGGCGGATGTCGCCGCCCTCGGATCGGTGCGGATCAGCTCAGGATCATGCAGGTGAGCCGCGCGGTGCAGACCCGCCGCCCTGCGTCGTCGCTGACGACGATCTCGTAGGCGGCGGTCGAGCGGCCCAGGTGCAGGGCTCGCGCCTCCCCGTGCACCGTCCCGCTGCGCACGCCGCGGTGGTGCGTCGCGTTGAGCTCCAGGCCGACCGCGGCGCGCTCCGGACCCGCGTGCTGCTGGGCCGCGACCGACGCGAGCGTCTCGGCCAGCGACGCCGTCGCCCCGCCGTGCAGCAGGCCCGCGGGCTGCGTGTTGCCGGCCACGGGCATGGTCCCGGTGGTGAGGTCGGCGGCCACGCCCGTCAGCTCGATGCCCAGACGCTCGATCAGCGTGCCGCGGCTCGCCGCCGCCCACTGGTCCAGGGTGCTGGGGAACTCGGGGGTGCCGGTGGAGGTGTCAGCCATGGGCGATAGGTTGGCACCCGTGACGACCTCCGCGCGAACCGGGACCCGCCCACGCCTCTTGCTGATCGACGGCCACTCCATGGCGTACCGCGCGTTCTACGCGCTGCCGGACACGCTGGTGACGTCCAGCGGGCAGGTGACGAACGCCGTCTACGGCTTCACGTCGATGCTGACCAACCTGCTGCGCGACGAGCAGCCGACGCACGCCGCCGTCGCGTTCGACGCCGGCCGCGTGACGTTCCGCACCGAGCGCTTCCCCGAGTACAAGGGCAACCGCGACGCGACGCCCGAGGTCTTCCGTGGCCAGGTGCCGCTGATCAAGGAGGTCCTCGAGGCGCTGCGGATCCCGGCGCTGCAGCGCGAGGGCATCGAGGCGGACGACATCCTGGCGACGCTCGCGCGCGAGGGCTCCGAGGCAGGCCTGGACGTGCTCGTGTGCTCGGGCGACCGCGACTCGCTGCAGCTCGTGAACGACCGCGTCACCGTGCTCTACCCCAAGCGCGGGGTCTCCGAGCTGGCCCGGATGACGCCGGAGGCCGTCACCGAGAAGTACGGCGTCCCTCCGCACCAGTACCCCGACCTCGCCGCCCTGGTCGGGGAGTCGAGCGACAACCTGCCCGGGGTGGTCGGCGTCGGGCCCAAGACCGCCGCGAAGTGGGTGACCACGTACGGGGGCCTGGAGCCCCTCCTCGAGCACGTCGACGAGCTCAAGGGCAAGGCGGCGGGCAACCTGCGCGAGGCGCTCGGCCAAGTCCGCCTCAACCGGGAGCTCAACGCGCTGCTCGACCACGTCGAGCTGCCGCTGGCCGTGGACGACCTGAGCCTGGCCGGGTTCGACCGGGAGGCCGTGCACCGGGTGTCGGACACCCTGCAGTTCGGCACCCTGCGGGACCGGCTGCTCGCGGATGACCCGTCCGCCGAGCCGGCGGAGCCGACGGCGGTCGAGGGCCTGGAGGTCGAGCTCGCGGCACTCGCGTCCGGAGGCCTGGGCGAGTGGCTTGCCGCCCGTGCCGGCCGGGCCCTGGGGCTCGAGGTCACGGGCACTCCGACGCCCGGGGCCGGCGACGCCTGGGAGGTGGCGGTGGCGGAGGGGCCGGCGGACGGCGGCCAGGGCGCCGCCGTCGTCGTCGACCTCGCGGACGTCACGCCCGAGGACGAGAGCGCTCTTGCCGCATGGCTCGCGGACGCCGGGGCCCCGAAGGTCGTCCACGGCGCGAAGGCGGCGTGGCACGAGCTCGCCGGGCGCGGGCTCGACCTGCGGGGCGTGTCCTTCGACACGGAGCTCGCGGCGTACCTGTGCTACCCGGACCAGCGCGGCTACGACCTGGCCGACCTCACCGTGCGGCTCCTCGGGCGGGAGCTGTCGGCGGGCTCGGCGCCCGCGTCCGACGGGCAGGGAGCCCTGGACCTCGCCCTGGACGGCGGGGACGGCGCGGACGACCCGCGGGCCCGCCAGGCGGCCGTCCGGGCCGCGGCCGTGGTCGAGCTGGCGGCGGCCCTGTCCGGCCAGCTCGCCGACCGGGGTGCCGCCGACCTGCTGACAGACCTCGAGCTGCCACTCAGCGCCGTGCTGGGGCGGATGGAGGCCACCGGCATCGCCGCCGACGTCGAGTACCTCACGGAGCTCGAGAACCAGTTCGCCTCCATGGTCGCCGACGCCGCCGCGGAGGCCTACGACGTCATCGGACGGCAGGTGAACCTCGGCAGCCCCAAGCAGCTGCAGGAGGTGCTCTTCGACCAGCTCGGGATGCCCAAGACCAAGAAGATCAAGACCGGCTACACCACCGACGCCGCGTCGCTGCAGGACCTGTACGTCAAGACCGAGCACCCCTTCCTCGAGCACCTGCTGGCGCACCGCGACGCCACGCGGCTGCGCTCGACGGTCGAGGGCCTGCTCAAGTCGGTGGCTCCGGACGGCCGGATCCACACGACGTTCCAGCAGACCATCGCCGCCACGGGGCGCCTGAGCTCGACCGACCCGAACCTGCAGAACATCCCGATCCGCACGGAGGAGGGACGGCGCATCCGGCGCGCCTTCCGGGTCGGCGAGGGCTACGAGACGTTGCTCACCGCGGACTACAGCCAGATCGAGATGCGGATCATGGCGCACCTGTCCGGCGACGAAGGGCTCATCGAGGCGTTCCGGTCGGGGGAGGACCTCCACCGGTACGTGGGCTCGCGCGTCTTCGAGGTCGCCCCCGAGGACGTCACGTCCGAGATGCGCTCGAAGATCAAGGCCATGAGCTACGGCCTCGCTTACGGGCTGAGCGCCTTCGGCCTGTCGCAGCAGCTCACCATCCCCACCGGCGAGGCACAGTCCCTGATGGACGACTACTTCACGCGGTTCGGCGGGGTCCGTGAGTACCTCACCGGCGTCGTGGAGGAGGCGCGCGCGACCGGGTACACCGCCACGATCCTGGGCCGTCGGCGCTACCTGCCCGACCTCACGAGCGACAACCGGCAGCGGCGGCAGATGGCGGAGCGCATGGCGCTCAACGCCCCCATCCAGGGCAGCGCGGCAGACATCATCAAGGTCGCGATGCTCGGTGTACAGCGCGAGCTGGACGAGCGGGGCCTCGCCTCGCGGCTGCTGCTGCAGGTCCACGACGAGCTCGTGGTCGAGGTCGCGCCGGGGGAGCGGGACGCGGCGGAGGACGTGCTGCGCACGCAGATGGGCTCGGCCGCCTCGCTCCACGTGCCGCTCGACGTCTCGGTCGGCGCCGGCCCCACCTGGCACGACGCGGGGCACTGACGCGGGGGGCACTGACGCGGCGGGCCGGACGCCGGGCCGACCGGCGGCGGCTCAGTCCTTGGTCGTGACGAAGACGGCGGTACCGGGCAGCACGGCGCCACGCTCCGGGCTCCAGCCGCCCCAGGTCGCGGTGTTCCACGCCGGCCACTCGGGCTCGACCAGGTCGCGCAGGCGCAGCCCGGCGGCCGCGACGTCGCGCACGTGGTCGCCGACGGTGCGGTGGTACTCGGCGTACCGGACCTCGCCGTGGTCGTCGGCCTCCACGTAGGGCCGGCGGTCGAAGTAGGACCGGTCCGCCGTGAGCCCGCGGGCGGACGGGTCGTCGGGGAACGCCCACCGCACAGGGTGCGTCACCGAGAACACCCAGCGGCCGCCCGGCCGCAGCACCCGCGCGGCCTCCGCGTGCACGCGTGCGGCGTCGGCGACGAAGGGGATCGCCCCGTACGACGTGAAGACCACGTCGACGCTCGACGACGCGAACGGGAGCCGTCGGGCGTCGGCCTGGACGAGCGGGACGGCCACCCCCGTGACGTCGTTGAGGTGCGCGGCACCGGCGAGCATGCGGCCGGAGACGTCGGTGGCGACGACGTCGGCGCCCCGGGCGGCGAGCCACCGGGCACAGTGCGCGGCGCCCGCGCCGATCTCGACGACCCGCGCCCCGGTCACGTCGCCGAGCAGCCCCGCCTCCGCCTCCGTGAGACCTTCCGGGCCCCAGCGGAAGCCTGCGTCGCCCAGGAACTGGCCGTGCTCGGCAAGGTACTCGTCGGCGTTCTCGTCCCACCAGCCACGTGCCGCAGCGCTGCCGGCCGCGTCGGGAACGTCCTGGTAGCCCGCGTGCGCGATCGGGCGGGGCGCGGGAGGATGGTCGCTCACCCGGTCATCGTGGCACGGGCTCCGGACGGGCGGTCGGTGACGACGTCGGCCGCGCGATCGGCGCGTTGACCCGGCGCAGCGCCGTCGATAAGATGGTCGGCGGTGCAGTGCGCCCGAGGACGTCCCGGAGTTCGAATCGCCGTCGTGCGGATCGACCACCGTGCCGACGCCCGGGGCCCGTACCACAGACCCTGTCCGCACTACGTCCTGTCCGCATCGGAGCATCTACTCAATGACCATCTCCACCACGAAGTCCGCCCCGCAGGTTGCCGTCAACGACATCGGCACCGAGGAGGACTTCCTTGCCGCCGTCGACGCCACCATCAAGTACTTCAACGATGGTGACATCGTGGAAGGCACGATCGTCAAGGTCGACCGCGACGAGGTCCTCCTCGACATCGGTTACAAGACGGAGGGCGTGATCCCGTCCCGGGAGCTCTCCATCAAGCACGACGTGGACCCGGGCGAGGTCGTCGCCGTGGGCGACGCCGTCGAGGCTCTCGTCCTCCAGAAGGAGGACAAGGAGGGTCGCCTGATCCTGTCGAAGAAGCGCGCCCAGTACGAGCGCGCCTGGGGCACGATCGAGAAGATCAAGGAGGAGGACGGCGTCGTCACCGGCACCGTCATCGAGGTCGTCAAGGGCGGCCTCATCCTCGACATCGGTCTCCGTGGCTTCCTCCCCGCCTCCCTCGTGGAGATGCGTCGCGTCCGCGACCTCGCGCCGTACGTCGGCAAGGAGATCGAGGCCAAGATCATCGAGCTCGACAAGAACCGCAACAACGTGGTCCTGTCGCGCCGTGCCTGGCTCGAGCAGACGCAGTCCGAGGTCCGCTCCACCTTCCTGCAGACGCTGCAGAAGGGCCAGGTGCGCCCCGGTGTCGTCTCCTCGATCGTCAACTTCGGTGCGTTCGTGGACCTCGGCGGCGTCGACGGTCTGGTGCACGTCTCCGAGCTGTCCTGGAAGCACATCGACCACCCGTCCGAGGTCGTCGAGGTGGGCCAGGAGGTCACCGTCGAGGTGCTCGACGTCGACTTCGACCGCGAGCGTGTCTCCCTGTCGCTGAAGGCGACGCAGGAGGACCCGTGGCAGACCTTCGCCCGCACCCACGCCATCGGCCAGGTCGTGCCGGGCAAGGTCACGAAGCTCGTGCCGTTCGGTGCGTTCGTCCGCGTCGAGGACGGCATCGAGGGTCTCGTGCACATCTCGGAGCTGGCCGTGCGCCACGTCGAGCTGCCCGAGCAGGTCGTCAGCGTCGGTGCCGAGGTGTTCGTCAAGGTCATCGACATCGACCTCGAGCGTCGTCGCATCTCGCTGTCGCTCAAGCAGGCCAACGAGGGCATGGACCCGGAGTCCGAGGACTTCGACCCCGCGCTCTACGGCATGGCTGCCGAGTACGACGAGAACGGCGAGTACAAGTACCCCGAGGGCTTCGACCCGGAGACCAACGAGTGGCTCGAGGGCTTCGAGACGCAGCGCGAGGCCTGGGAGGCGGAGTACGCCAAGGCGCACGCCCGCTGGGAGTCGCACCGCGAGCAGGTCCGTGCGGCCATCGCGGCGGACGCCGACGCGGCCGTGAACGACGCGGTCCCCGGCAGCAGCGGCGGCTCCAGCGCCGGTGCGTCGTCGTCCTCCTCCTCCTACTCGTCGGCCGCGCCGGCGCAGGAGGCCGCGGGCACGCTCGCCTCGGACGAGGCGCTCGCCGCGCTTCGCGAGAAGCTCACCGGCAACTGATCCGGCCGGGTCGTCCACGACCCACCGGTGCCCACGGCGGCCCGTCACCCCTCGGGGT
>NZ_JBHUWC010000137.1:0-11220 GCF_042670225.1 Isoptericola sp. NPDC057191
GTCGTCCAGCAGCAGCGCCGTCGTGTCGTCCTCGACGTGCCGGCGCGGCGCCGCCGCACGACCGCCGCTCGACGGCACGCCCAGCATCTCCGGCGAGACCGGGTCGTCCGGCTGGCCGAGCCAACGCGCCTCGTCGTCGAGCGGCGTCACGACGCGGCCCTTGGGGTCGTAGGTCCAGCGCGCGGAGCGGTTGCGGTCCCCGGCGGAGAACCGCACCTCGACGACCCAGGGCGCCGAGCCGTCCCGCCGGGCGGACCAGTGCGCCTCGGACGCCCGCACGCCGCGGGCGGCCAGACGGGTGTCCGCGACCTCACCGAGCGTCGTCGCCTCGTCGTCGCCAGGCAGCCGGTGGGCGCGCACCTGGGCGATGACGTGGTCGCGCTCCGCGACCACGGGCCACTCGTAACGCTGCACGTGCTCGACGGGCAGGCCGGACTCCTCGGCCAGCTCCTCGGCCGAGGCGCCCGCACGCAACCGCGCCTGCAGGTCGCGAGGTCGCAGCGTCGTCGCGGCCTGGGCGCGCAGCGCCTCCGTGCGCGGCCGGTCGCGCCGGACCGCGGCGCGCAGCGCCTCCGTGATGGGCAACGTGCTCTGGGTGCCGTCGGGGCCGCGCAGGACCAGGCGCTCACCGTCCTCGTGCAGTCTCACGAGCTCGAGCTCGGCCATGCTTCCTCCCTCACAGGTCGCCCGCGGGTACGTTCCGTCGGGGCGGGTCCGCCGGTTCGAGGGTGCCACCGGCGCGGCGCCCGACGGCGCAGGCGCGTCGGTGTGCCGTCGATTGACGCGCCCGCCCTCGCGTCCCCTGGGAGGATGGCGTCCCGTGGACGCGTTCACCTCCGGCCCGGTCTCCGTCGTCGAGCTCGTCGCCGTGTTCGTCGCGGCCGTCTCGGGCGGCCTCGCGGCCGTGCGCAAGCGGTTCGACGTGTTCGGCGTGCTCGTGCTCGCCTGGGTCACGGGCCTCGGGGGAGGCATCCTGCGCGACGTGCTCATCGGCGACACCCCGCCGGTCGGGATCTCGAGCTGGCGTCTCGTCGCGGCGGCGCTCGCCGCGGGTGTGATCATCTTCTTCTTCCACCCCGGGCTCGAACGCATGCGCCGCTCGGTCCTCGTGCTCGACGCGGCCGCGCTGTCCCTGTTCGTGCTGCAGGGCACGACCAAGTCGCTCGACCTCGGGGCCGGTGTGCTCGCGTCCGTCGTCGTGGGGGTGCTCACCGCGGTGGGAGGCGGCATCGTGCGCGACGTCCTCGTGGGGGAGGTGCCGCTGGTGTTCGCCGACCGACAGCTCTACGCGGTGCCCGCGCTGGTCGGCGCCGGCATCACCGCCGCCCTGTGGCACGCCGGGGCGCTGCAGGCGTGGACCGCCCTGGGCGTGGTGCTCCTGGTCTTCGGCTTCCGCCTCATGTCCCTCGCGCGCGGGTGGACGGTGCCGCACCCCGGGCCGGGCTGGACCGCCCGGTGGGGGCGGCGGCGGTCGGGCAAGATGTAGCGCGTGCACGACATCGAGCGACAGACCGCGGACCACGACGTCGAGGGGCTGCGCGACCTGGCCCGGCGGCTCGCCCTGGAGGCCGGCGCGCTGGTGCGCGACGGGCGGCCCGACCGGGTCGAGGTCGCGGCGACCAAGTCGAGCGCCGTCGACCCGGTCACGGACATGGACCGTGCGTCCGAGGCGCTGCTGCGCGAGCGGCTCGCCACGGAGCGGCCGCACGACGCGATCCTCGGCGAGGAGGGGGACGACGTCCCGGGCACCTCCGGGCTGACCTGGGTGCTCGACCCGATCGACGGCACGGTCAACTACCTCTACGGCGTCGCGTCGTACGCCGTCTCGGTGGCGGTCGTCGCCGGCCCGCCCGACCCGGAGCGCTGGACGGCCCTCGCCGGCTGCGTGCACTCGGTCGTCGACGGGCGCACCTGGACCGCCGCTCGCGGAGGGGGTGCCGAGCGGGACGGGCTGCCGTTGCAGGTGAACCGCCCGGCGTCCCTGGCCGCGTCCCTCCTGGGCACGGGCTTCGGCTACGAGGCCGCCCGGCGCGCCCAGCAGGCGCGGGTGCTCGCCGACGTGCTGCCGCGGGTGCGCGACATCCGGCGCCTGGGCTCGGCGGCCATCGACCTGTGCCTCCTGGCGGAGGGCCGGCTCGACCTGTACTACGAGCGTGGGCTGAACCCCTGGGACATGGCTGCCGGGGGCCTGGTGGCGTCGGAGGCAGGCGCGTGGCTGGGCGGGCTGCGCGGACGGGGCGCGAGCCGGGTGATGACCGTCGCGGGTGCCCGCCCCGTCGTCGACGAGCTGGCCCGGTTGCTCGAGGACGCCGACGCGGACGGCGACGCCTGACGCCGACCGGGTTCGGGCCGCGCCGCCCACCCCTCCCGGGGTGAAAAAGTTCGTCAGCGGGCGCGTTTCCGCTGGCGGAGAACGCCAGGACGGCGCGGGTGTCGTCGCAGGTCAGAGGCCGATGACGGCACTGTGACACGGGGAACAGCGTGCGGTGTCGCGCGCCCGCCCGAAATGGTGCACAATCCGTGGGCCGACCGGGAACAAAACTCGGTCACCGAGCATTATCAGCGCGTACCGATACCGACACCACGGAGCGTGACCACACAGATGGCAACCGACTACGACGCCCCCCGTAAGAACGACGAGGACGCGGAGCAGGACTCGATCCAGGAGCTCCAGGCGCGTCGTTCCGACAAGTCGTCGGGTGTCGTCGACGAGGACGAGACGGAGGCCGCGGAAGGCTTCGAGCTTCCCGGCGCCGACCTGTCCGGCGAGGAGCTCGCGGTTCGCGTCCTGCCCCGCCAGGCCGACGAGTTCACCTGCACGAGCTGCTTCCTCGTCCACCACCGCAGCCAGCTGGCCTACGAGAAGAACGGCCAGATGATCTGCACGGAGTGCGCTGCCTGACGCACGCGTGACCGTGCGCCGGGGGCGCGCAGCACCACGGACGAGCAGCACGGACGACACGGGCCGTCACGTCGAGGACGTGACGGCCTTCGTCGTCCCTGCGTGCGTCGTCCCTGCGTCCGTTGTCCCCGCGGGGGACCGGTCAGTGCCCCAGCGCCGCGGCCAGCTCCTGGGGGCGGCGCGTCGACAGCAGCCAGTACGGGGTCGGGTCCAGCGGGTCCTCCAGCTCCACGCGCACGCCCGTGCGCGCCCACGCGCGCAGGCAGACGAACGCCCGGGCGTCCAGGGCGGTGCCGAGGGCGGTCCGCATCTGCTCGGGGCTGTCCATCGGCGTGACGTCCCCCAGGAGGTCCACCGGGACCTGGGCCCGGCCGGCGCGCAGCCGCCCGTCGGCGACCTCGATCACCGGGGCCGTCGCCACGAGCGCGACCAGCGTGCCCGCCGCGACCAGAGCACCGATCACGACGCCGACCACGTGGGCCAGGGGCCACAGCGCGATGCCGGTGATGACGCCGAGGGCGACGGCACCGCACCAGGCGGCCGGACCGGGCGTGAGCCGCTCGCGGAACGCGGGGCCGGTGACGGGGGAGAGGTCGGGCCGGTGCTCGCTCATGGACCCATCATCCCAGGACCGCCGCAGCCCGGTGACCGCGTGCGGTTCGGCTACGCTTCCCGGGTGCCCGACACCGCTGCCCAGCCCGTGACCCCTCCCGCGAGCACCGACCCGCGCACCGACCCGAGCACGGTGGACGTGCTCGTGACGCTGCTCGACGACGCGCCGACCCCCGCGTACGCGCACCCGGGCGACGCGGGCGCCGACCTGGTGACGACCGTGGACGTGGTGATCCCGCCGCAGGGCCGCGTGACGGTCCCGACGGGCGTCGCGATCGCGCTGCCCGAGGGCTACGCGGCGTTCGTGCACCCGCGCTCCGGGCTGGCCGCGAAGCACGGCGTCACGGTGGTGAACGCGCCCGGCACCATCGACGCGGGCTACCGGGGGGAGATCAAGGTGATCCTCCTGAACACGGACGTCGCCGAGCCGGTGCACCTGCGTCGGGGCGACCGGGTGGCGCAGCTCGTGGTGCAGCGCGTCGAGCACGCGCGGTTCCTCGTCGCGACCTCGCTGCCGGGGTCGCACCGCGGCGAGGGCGGGTTCGGCTCCAGCGGTGGCTTCGCCGGGGCCTGAGACCACCCGTGGGCCTGGGCTTCCACAGGCCCGCCGGACGTAGCGGCGAACCGGTCTACTGTGGGAGATGAGTAGGACCCGCTCGGACGGTTGACGGCCGAGCAGGACGACGAGAAGGAGATCCTCCGTGGGGCTGTTCCGGCGCAACGCGTCGAATAAGGAGACCGACGCGGCCCGCGAGACCGCGCCCGAGGAGGCAGCGACGACCGCCTCCGGTGACGGCGGCGGTGACGGCGGCGGCGCGCAGGAGCGCTCCGAGCGCGGACCGTTCGACTCCTCCCAGGTGACGGGCATGGGCCCGCGCGTGGACCTGGGCGCCATCTGGTTGCCCGTGCTGCCCGGCCTCGAGCTGCGCATGGAGGTCGACAAGAAGACGCAGAAGGTCACCGGCGTCTCCGCGACCCTCGCCGGGTCGGGCCTGCAGGTGCAGGCGTTCGCGGCGCCGCGCACGGAGGGCATCTGGGACGAGGTGCGCACCGAGATCGGCACGTCCATCACGCGGCAGGGCGGCACCGTCGACGACGTGCCGGGCACGTTCGGGCGCGAGCTCATCGCGCGCATCCCGGCGACCGGCCCGGACGGGCAGGCGGCCGTGCGCCCCGCGCGCTTCGTGGGCGTCGACGGCCCCCGCTGGTTCCTGCGCGGCGTCCTGTCCGGACGCGCCGCGATCGACCCGGAGGCCGCCCGGCCGCTCGAGTCCGTGTTCGCGAACGTCGTGGTGGTGCGGGACGGCAACCCTCGCCCCCCGCGCGACCTGCTCACGCTCACCCTGCCCAAGAACGCCCGGCAGGGCGGCACGCCGGACGGCGAGGCGGCCGCCGGCCCGGAGAGCGCCACGCCGCAGACGCCGTCGTTCGACCCGCTGAACCGCGGGCCGGAGATCACCGAGATCCGGTAGCCGGACACGGCCATGACCCACCGCCTGGAGTACTGATGTCCCTGCGTACCGCCGTCCGCCACGCGCTGGCCTCGGCCGACGAGGTCGCCGCCGACGAGGAACGGCACGAGGCCGCCGCCTACGGCGGCGGCTGCACGCCTGTGGCCCAGCTGAGCGACCGCAAGCGCGCGAGCACCGCCGGCGTGCTGCGCTCGGTCGTGCTGCGCCCCCGTGAGGGCGTCCCCACCGTCGAGGCGGAGCTGTACGACGGCTCGGGCTCGCTCGACCTGGTGTGGCTCGGGCGCCGGTCGATCGCCGGCATCGACCCCGGCCGCCGGATCCGCGTGGACGGGCTGGTCTGCGACGTCGACGGACGTCGCACGATGTTCAACCCGCGCTACGAGCTGCGCGCGCGGGCCGGCGAGTGAGCGACGCGGCGGGCGGGTCCGCAGGGCGCAGCCCGGTGGCCGACGGACGCGGCGTCCGCGCCGTCGCGGGGGAGTCGTTCTCCTTCGCGCAGGCGGTCGGCGGAGTGCGCGGCGTGATCGAGGCGGTGCTGCCCGGCCTCGTGTTCGTGGTGCTGTACGTCATCACGTCCCAGTTGACCTGGGCGCTCGTGGCGTCGGTCGGCGCGGCGCTGGTCGCCGTGGTCGCGCGCCTGGCGCAGCGCACGCCGATCACGCAGGCTCTCGGTGGGTTGCTGGGGATCGGTGTGGGCGTGTTCTGGGCGTGGCGCTCCGGTGAGGCCCAGGACTTCTACGCCTGGGGACTGTGGACCAACGCCGCGTACCTCGCCGCCATCCTGGTCTCGCTCGCGCTGCGCTGGCCGGTCGTCGGCCTCGTGGTCGAGGCCGTGCGCGGCGGGTTCGCCGACGTCGCGGCCGAGCGCGCCCGCGCCGGGCACGAGGGGGCGGAGAAGGCCGCTCCCACGGAGCCGGGGAGCGACGCCGCCGGTGAGCCTGCCACGGCCGACCCCGCGCCCAGCCCGCTCGCCGCTCTGACGGTCTGGCGCAAGGACCCGGACCTGGTGCGCCGCTACACCCTGGCGACGTGGTTCTGGGCGGGGCTGTTCGCGGTGCGGCTGCTCGTCAAGGTGCCGCTGTACTTCTCGGGCGACGTCGGCTGGCTCGGCACCGCCCACCTGGTCCTCGGCGTCCCGTTGTGGGGCCTGGTGCTCTGGCTCACGTGGGTCGTGGTGCGCGGCGCGCACGACAGCCGCGACGACCAGCCCGCGGCCGGGAGCCGCGAGCCGGCCTCGCCGGCGTCCTAGTCGTCGTCCTGGTCGCCGCCCACGGACGCGTCAAGACCGTCGACGACGACCTCGGGAGGCACCAGGGGTGCGTCCTCCGCGATGGGGGGGACGGTCGGGCCGCCGGTGGCGAGGAGCTGCTGGAGCGCCTCCTCGTCCGCCTGGCTGCCCATGACGAGCACGAGCTCGTCACCTGCCTCGAGCGTGTCGTCCACCGTCGGCGCGAGCGGCTGCGACCCCCGCACGACGCACGCCAGCACCGTGTCGGTCGGCCAGCCCACCGAGCCGACCCGGGCACCGACGAGCGGAGAGTCGGTCGGCAGCGTCACCTCGACGATGTCGGCGCCGGACTGGTGGAACGTGAAGATGCGCACCAGGTCGCCCACGGCCACGGCCTCCTCGACCATGGCCGTCATGATCCGCGGTGTCGACACGGCGACGTCCACGCCCCACGAGCCGTCGAACATCCACTCGTTCTTGGGGTTGTTGACACGGGCGACGGTGCGGGGCACGCCGAACTCCGTCTTGCACAGCAGCGAGAAGACGAGGTTCGCCTTGTCGTCGCCGGTGGCGCCGACGACGACGTCCGCGCTGGCCACGTCGGTGGCCTCGAGCGAGGACAGCTCGCACGCGTCGGCGAGGAGCCAGTCCGCCTCGGGCACCTGGGCCACACGCATGGCGGCCGGGTTCCGGTCGATGAGCACGACCTCGTGGTCGTGCGAGAGCAGCTCACGGGCGATGGACCGGCCCACCGACCCGGCACCGGCGACGACGACGCGCATCAGCTGTCCCCCTGCTGCGGCTCGTGGGTGAGGACCCGCTCGACCGTGGCGGCGTCGTCGGCGCGCATGAGCACGTGCAGCACGTCGTTGTCCTGCAGCACCGACGAGGCCGTGGGCAGGACGCCGTCCGTGTACCGGGAGAGGAACGCGACGCGGGCGCCGGTGGCCTCCTCGATGCGGTGCACGGTCGTGCCCGCCCAGGCGGGGTGGTAGTCGATCTGGGCGAGGCGCACCTGCCCGGACGGGTCGCGGTACTCGTCGGTCGCGCCGAGCGGCAGCATCCGGCGCAGCACCTGGTCGGCCGTCCAGCGCACCGTCGCGACGGTGGGGATGCCGAGGCGCTGGTAGATCTCGGCCCGCTGCGGGTCGTAGATGCGGGCCACGACGTTCTCGACGCCGTACGTCTCGCGGGCGACGCGCGCGGCGAGCACGTTCGAGTTGTCACCGTCCGAGACGGCGGCGAACGCGTAGGTGTCCTCGATGCCGGCCTGGACGAGGGTGTCGCGGTCGAAGCCGACGCCGGTCACCTTCTGCCCGCTGAAGCCGGCCGGCAGCCGGCGGAACGCCTCGGGGTTCTGGTCGACGACGGCCACCGAGTGGCCGTGGGACTCGATCGTCTGCGCGAGCGTCGACCCGACGCGTCCGCAGCCCATGATCACGAAATGCACGAGCGAAACGCTATACCTCGAACGGCGTGGGTTCCTCGCGGTGCCCCGGCGCGAGACGACGCGCCCCGCGGGGCATAGCATTGCTCGACGTGTCGGACATCGCGGACGCTGCCAAACGGCTCCTCATCGGACGCCCCGTGCGCAGCGAGAACCTGGGGCACACGCTCCTGCCCAAGCGCGTCGCGCTGCCCGTCTTCGCCTCGGACGCGCTGTCCTCGGTGGCGTACGCCCCGGACGAGATCCTCCTGACCCTCGCGGTCGCGGGCATCGCCGCGACCACGATCTCGCCGTGGATCGGCCTGGTGGTCGTCGTCGTGCTGCTCGTCGTGGTCTCGTCGTACCGGCAGAACGTGCGCGCCTACCCGTCCGGCGGCGGGGACTACGAGGTCGCGACGACGAACCTCGGCCCGTCGGCCGGCATCGGCGTCGCGTCGGCGCTGCTGGTCGACTACGTGCTCACGGTCGCCGTGTCGATCTCTTCCGGTGCGCAGTACGCGGCGTCCGCGCTGCCCTTCCTGCGGGGCCACGAGGCGCTGTTCGCCGTGCTCGTCGTCGTGGTCCTCACCGTGATGAACCTGCGCGGCGTGCGCGAGTCGGGCACCGTCTTCGCCGTCCCGACCTACTGCTTCATGGCGCTCATCGGCCTGCTGGCCGTGGTCGGCGCGATCCGCTGGTTCGCCGGCGACCTCCCGATGGCCGAGAGCGCGAACTTCGAGATCACCCCCGAGGCCGGCTTCGACCAGGGGCTCACGGGGCTCGCGGGCGCCTTCCTTCTGGCGCGCGCCTTCGCCTCCGGCTGTGCAGCCCTGACGGGTGTCGAGGCCATCAGCAACGGCGTGCCGGCCTTCCGCAAGCCCAAGTCGCGGAACGCTGCCACGACCCTCGCGCTGCTGGGCGGCATCTCCGCCACCATGATGATCTCGATCCTGCTGCTCGCGCAGGCCACCGGCGTGAAGTACGTCGAGGACGCGCACTCCCAGCTCACGTCCGACGGGCAGCCGCTCCCGGCCGACTACAACCAGCACCCGGTCATCAGCCAGCTCGCGGGAGCCGTGTTCGACGGGTTCACGCCGGTGTTCGTGGCGATCTCCGTCGTCACGGGCCTGATCCTGGTGCTCGCGGCCAACACGGCCTTCAACGGGTTCCCGGTGCTCGGCTCGATCCTGGCCAAGGACGGGTTCCTGCCACGCCAGCTGCACACGCGCGGCGACCGGCTCGCGTTCTCCAACGGCATCATCACCCTCGCCGTCGCTGCGATCGTGCTCATCGTCGCGTTCGACGCCCAGGTCACCCGCCTCATCCAGCTCTACATCGTGGGCGTGTTCGTGTCGTTCACGCTGTCCCAGCTGGGCATGGTGCGGCACTGGACGCGCGCCCTGCGCAAGGAGCCCGACCCCAAGGAGCGCTCGCGCATGCAGCGCTCCCGGGTCGTCAACGGCGTCGGGCTCGTGATGACCGCCACGGTGCTCGTCATCGTGCTCGCGACAAAGTTCACGCACGGGGCCTGGATCACCCTGCTCGCCATGGGCGTGCTCTTCGGCCTCATGAAGGCGATCCGCGCGCACTACGAGCGGGTCCGCGAAGAGCTGGCCCTCGACGACGTCGCCGGTGCGCGGGCCCTGCCGAGCCGCGTGCACGCCATCGTGCTCGTGTCCAAGATCCACAAGCCGACCATGCGGGCGCTCGCGTACGCGCGGGCCTCGCGGCCGTCGGTCCTGGAGGCCGTGACGGTCGGGGTGGACCCGGACGACATCGCAGAGATCCGCGAGCGCTGGGAGAGCCTCGACCTCCCCGTACCGCTGCGGGTGCTGGACTCGCCGTTCCGCGAGATCACGCGGCCCGTCCTCAAGTACGTGCGGTCCGTGCGCCGCGACTCGCCGCGCGACCTGGTGGTCGTGTACATCCCCGAGTACGTCGTGGGCCACTGGTGGGAGCAGCTGCTGCACAACCAGTCCGCCCTGCGGCTCAAGGGACGCCTGCTGTTCACCCCCGGGGTCGTCGTCGCCTCCGTGCCGTGGCAGCTGTCGTCCTCGGCCGGACAGACCGGCCTGGAGGGCACCTCGCCCCGCGGACCCAGGTACTGAGCGCGGCCGCACCTCGCACGCGGTGGGCCGACCACCCGTGGCCGCGCGTCGGCCACGACACAGCCCCGGCGGTCGGCGGGCCGGCGCGCCCGGGGGAGAATGGTGCCCATGCCCCGACCTCGCCGTTCTGCGCCGCGCCCCCGCACCACCGCCCCCGACCCTGAGGTGGGGCGCGAGGTCGACCTGGAGGTGGGCCCGGTCGCGCACGGCGGCCACTGCGTCGCCCGGCTCGACGGTCGCGTCGTCTTCGTGCGGCACACGCTCCCGGGCGAGCGGGTGCGCGCCCGGGTCACCGAGACCGGTTCGCGCTTCTGGCGTGCCGACGCCGTCGAGGTGCTGGAGCCGTCGCCCGACCGCGTCCCGTCCGCCTGGCCGGAGGCGGGCCCGGGCGGCGTCGGGGGCGGTGAGCTCGCGCACGTGGCCCTGCCGGCGCAGCGTCGGTGGAAGGCCGCGGTGCTGGCCGAGCAGCTGCAGCGGCTCGCCCGCCTCGAGCGGGACGTCGAGGTGGAGGCGGTCCCCGGCGACGACGAGCGCGGCGGCCTCGCGTACCGGACCCGCGTCGACCTCGTGGCCGACGCCGAGGGGCGGGCGGGGATGCGACGGTTCCGGTCGCACGACGTCGTCCCGCTGGAGGCGATGCCGTTGGCGACCGACGAGGTCGCGGCGCTCGCCGACGCGGAGGACGTGTGGACGCGACGCTGGCGCCCGGGCGCGCAGCTGCAGCTCGTGGCCCCGGCGGACGGCGCGGACCCCGTGCTCCTGGTGGACGACGTGCCCTGGCGCCGGGGGCGCGGGGACACCCGTCCCAACGCCCGCCGCGCCGTCGCCGAGACGGTGCGGGCCGGCGGCGCCGAGCACCGCTACCGGGTGGCGGCGGACGGCTTCTGGCAGGTGCACCGGGCGGCGCCCGACCTGCTGACCGGCGCCGTGCTCGACGCGGTGCACGGAGCCGACCCCGACGGCGCGACGGTGCTCGACCTGTACTCCGGCGCCGGCCTGTTCACCGTGCCGCTCGCGGCGGCGGTGGGCGGTTCCGGACGTGTCGTCGCGGTCGAGGGCGACGCGCGCGCGGTCAAGGACGCGCGCCGCAACGCGCACGACCTGCCGCAGGTGGAGCTGCACCTCGGTGCCGTCGACCGCGTGCTCGCGGACGGGGACGCGTCAGGGTCCGACGTGGGCGGGGCGGACGTCGTCGTCCTCGACCCGCCCCGTGCCGGGGCCGGCCGCAAGGTCGTGGACTCCATCGCCGGCCGGGGGCCGCGTCGCGTCGTCTACGTGGCGTGCGACCCGGCGGCGCTCGCCCGCGACATCGCCTACCTCGCGGGCCACGGCTACGAGCTCACCGGGCTGCGCGCGTTCGACCTGTTCCCGATGACCCACCACGTCGAGGCCGTCGCCGTCCTGGACCGCTGACCGCCCCCGCAACGAGCGTGCTGACCTGATCCTCAAACCCGCTGAATGAGGATCTGGTC